>DATKHW010000757.1:0-8453 GCA_035546275.1 Gemmataceae bacterium | reverse complement strand
GCGACAGTTTGCGCAGGCCGCGCTCCTTGGGCGGCGTCGGCCACGGCAGCGGCACGCGCCGCACCACCGGCGCTCTCTCACCCCTTACCCCTCTGCCTTCGGGGGAGAGGGGTAAGGGGTGAGGGGCTGCGCTGGGACGTTGTCAGTGTACGCCCGATCACCAGGAAAAGGCAACGGCGTTCGTCGTGGAGTGGTTGCCGGCCGCGCGACGCCGCCCTAGCCTGACCGCATGAACCATCCACCGAACGACCCCCATGCGTACCTGCACAGCCTCAGCCGGCATCGCATCGACCCGCCGCCGCTGACGGCCGACGCTCCGCTGACGCGCGTCATCGACGAGGCATTTTTGTCGTACAACGCCGGCCGGCTGCGCGAGGCGTGCCGGCTGTTCGCCGACAAGATGCTGGCCGACGACGCCGTGGTGGGCCTGTCCCTGGCCGGCGCTTTGACGCCGGCCGGCCTCGGCATATCGTGCCTGGCGCCGCTCGTCGAGGCCGGCTTCCTCGACTGGATCGTCAGCACCGGCGCCAACCTCTACCACGACACTCACTTCGCCCTCGGCATGGACCTGCGCCAGTCGCGGCCCGGCCTGGACGACCATCGGCTGCGCGAAAATCAGGTAATTCGCATCTACGATGTGATTTTCCATTACGACAACCTGCTGGGCACCGACCGTTTCTACCGGACCCTGTGCCGCGGCGAGGCGTTCCAAAAGACGATGGGCACGGCCGAGTTTCACCACCTGGTCGGCAAATACATCTCGGCCCATGAGGAGGCGAACGGCCGAAAGGGCAAGAGCCTGCTGGGCACGGCCTACCGCTGCGGCGTGCCGATCTTCACGTCGTCGCCCGGCGACAGCTCGATCGGCATGAACCTGGCCGCTCTGCAGCTGGAAGGATCGGCCCTGCGCATCGACCCCCTGCGCGACGTGAACCAGAGTGCGGCGATCGTTTATGACGCCAAAAAGACGGGCCGCAGCGGCGTGTTCATCCTGGGCGGCGGCTCGCCGAAGAATTTCATCTTGCAGACGGAGCCGCAAATCCAGGAAGTGCTGGGCCTGGACGAGAGCGGCCACGACTATTTCCTGCAATGCACCGACGCCCGCCCCGACACCGGCGGCCTGAGCGGGGCGACGCCGCAGGAAGCAATGACGTGGGGCAAAGTCGATCCGGACATGCTGCCGGACACGGTGACGTGCTACGTCGATTCGACGGTGGCGCTGCCGCTCATTACGGCGTACGCCCTGGCGACGCGGAAGCCGCGGAAGCCGCGACGGCTGATGGATCGGCTGGCGGCGCTGACGCAGGCACTGGAAACGGAGTACGGGGCGCGGCGGCAGAAGGACGACGCCGGGACGGCGAAAGAGGAGAAAGTCGATCCGGAAGCGGCGGCGGAGATCGATCGGATACGGTGACCGGCGACGCGTTTCCAACACAGGGGCCGGCCGTGAACGACGCATTCCACAATGAAGCAGGGCGTCCACCAGCGGTTCCGTCCATCGACCTACTGCCCTTCCGGCCGTTCGCGTTAATGGCCGTCGCGGTGACCGGCGTCGCGGGTTGCGCTGCCTTGGGGGCGCTCACCAACGCCGTGAACGGGTTTGTAAGCCCAGATTACTTTCGGTCGGTGCTGGGTTTGTCCCAACTGTCCGACATCGAAATGTGGCGAGCGAGCATCGCCCGGGGCATTCTGGAAGGAGTGCTCTTCGGCCTCGTCCTCTCCGCGCTTTACACGGCCGTGGTAGGGATTTCGTCGGGGGCCAGGTGTCCGTACCTGTTCGCCGCCGCCCATCTTGCCGGGATGCTGGCCGCGGCGCTGGCGTGCTGGGTGGTCGGCGGCGCGTTGGCGCTCGGCCTTCTCGCGCTCAGCCCAGAATACTTCCGCCAAACCTATTACCCGGACTATGGCCCCATAGCGCCTTACTTCTGGGTCGGCGGCTCGATCTGGGGCGTCGAATACGGAGGGATATTCTGCCTGGTCGTCGGCGCCGTGTTGTTCCTGGCAAGGTGGCGCCGCATCGTCCGGCTGCAACAAGCGACCGCTTATTCCCGCAGGATGCCGCCCGAATCCACAAATCCGCCGTTCATACCCGCAGGTGGATTGCCTTCCGAGGATATCAGGCGCTAGGATAGACCGGTCGCCATTTGCTCCTGAATGCGCCCCAATTCCTCGCACCCCACCGACAGCCGCACCAGGCCGTCCGTGATCCCCTGCCGCGCTTTCTCCTCTGCCGCGACGAACCGATGTGACGTGGACGCCGGATGGCTGCATGTCGTGGACACATGCCCCAGCGACGGGCTGAACGGAATGCCTGTAGCCTTCCGCATGAATCGGTTCACCGCGTCGCGGCCGCCGGCCAACTCCATGCACAGCATGTTGCCGTAACCACCATTCAGCACACGCCGGGCCGCGGCATGATCGGGATGGTCCGCACGACCGGGATAAATCACGCGCGTCACGCCGGGCCGCTCCGCCAGCCAGTCGGCAAGCGCCGCCGCATTGGCAGACGCTGCTTTCATCCGCAGTGGCAGCGTTTCCAGACCGCGCTCCGCCAGCCAGCAATCGAAGGGGCTGGACGACAATCCCCACACGCTCGCCGCCCTACCGACCTCCGCGAACCAGTCGCCGCGGCCGCACACGGCGCCCAGCGTCAAGTCGCTGTGACCGCCGATCATCTTCGTGACGCTCTCCATCACCAGGTCGGCCCCGACCTCCAGCGGCCGGGCCAGCACCGGCGTCGCAAACGTGTTGTCCACCACGAACAGACTGCCCCGCTCACGCGCCAGCTGCGCCAATCGCGGCAGGTCGGCCGTTCGCACCAGCGGATTCGTGATCGTCTCCACGTACACCATTCGGGCCGGCGCCGTCAGCGCTTTTTTCGCCTCTTCCAGATCATTCAGGTCCACAAAATCGGTCTTCACGCCGAGTCGAATCATTTCCTGACGCAGCAGCTGGGACGCTCGGCCGTAGAGCCGATTGCTGGCCACGACGCGGTCGCCCGATCGCAGCGTCGCCAGGAAAAGGGCGCTGATCGCCGCCATGCCGGATCCGCAGATCACTCCCCAGCGGCCGCCTTCCATCGCCGCCAAGCGTGCCGCCAGGCGGTGGGCGTTGGGATGGCCGTCGCGGGCATAATAGAAGCCGGGCGCCTCGGCGCGCATGATGCGCTCATAAGCGTCGAGGTCCGGCATGGTGTAAACCGAGGAGGGAAACAGCGGCGGCGCCAGCGGCGTGCTGGCGCCCAGTTCGGTCGGTGGTCGGTCGTCGGCCATCGGTCGGCTCCGGACGGCGGGGCTTCGCGGCGATGAAGGGATGCTAGCGAAAGGAGGCCCGACCGCCATCGGCACACGAACGCGAAGCGCAAGCGCAGCGCAATAAAGCCTCGCTGGCGCTTCGGGTTCGTGTAAACAGCCTAATTCTGATTGCGGAGATAGCTTTGAATAGCGACCCACATGGTCCGCTGCTCGCCGCCTTCGTCGGGACGCAGGCCGAGGCGAGCCGCTTCCGCCTGGGCCTGGTCATCCGACGCGTTCTCGGCCGTGCGGAAATACAGGTACCACAAGCCGCCCACCACGGCGCTCTGGGCGCCATAGACGAACAGCGGCCGATTGCCCTCGTCCGCCGCGATGCGGTTGAAGTCCTGTACGACACCCTTTGACAGCGTGGTCGGCGCCGCTTCCAGGCTCAGATAGCGCAGACCGCGTTTCTCGAATTGCCGGCGGGCCGCCGCGTCGTCCTCGCCGGGCGCGCGAATATGCAAGACGGTGCGATAGCCGTGCGCCTGCAACCAGGCGATGCCGTCAGGAAACGGCTGCAATCCGGACGCAATGTGATCTTTCACGATCGCGAATTGCGGAATATCCACGGGCAGCGGCGTGGCGGCGTCCTTGTCCTCCGGAATGGGCGGCGGTTGCGGCATCGGGGACGGGGCGGGCGGGTTCGCATCGCGACTAGCGTCCGGCAAGTCCGGAACCGGAGCGGCCAACCGGACGCCGGGGTCGATCAGCGGTCGGCCATATGGATCGAGGAAACCGGACGACGAGTAGCCGGCCGGCGGCGCCGGCGGAAACGCGGACACGGCCGGCGACGGCGCGGGCGCAGCGCCAAAGCCGAACAGACCCTGTCGGCAGCGGTCGCACGGCGCTTCGCCCGGCGTGGGGCCGGTATAGCGCGGGAAGCAGGACACCGGGGCGCACGACTCGCGCGTCGTGCTGCAACCCGCTGCCGCGGCGAAAACGACCATCGCCGCCATGAGGAATAAGCTGCGATTCATGGCTTTCCTCCTACCTCCGTGGTTAACCCCCCCGATTGTATGCCGGCAGCTGGCCGCGCCGGCAGGGCGCGACTCCTTGACTGCCGGGATAATTCTCCGGCGCCGAACAAGGCTTAACGATTGCGCGTTCTGTAGGGGCGCGCCCGGCCGCTTGCCGCGCCCCTCGGCCATTTAGATGATAGAAATCGGGGTGCGCCATCCTACCCAAGCGAGGAAAACTCCCATGCGATTCGGACTATCGACCCTGGCGGTTCTGGTCGGCGGCGCGACGGCGACCGCCGCCGTGAAGACCGAGATGATCGACTACAAGCACGGCGACGTTCGGCTCGAAGGCTACCTGGCTTACGACGACGCCGTCGCCGGCAAACGGCCTGGCATTCTCGTATGCCATGAATGGTGGGGCCACAACGACTACGCCCGCAAACGGGCCGAGCAGTTGGCGGCCCTCGGTTACGTCGCCTTCGCGCTGGATATGTACGGCGAGGGCGTCCTGGCTAAGGACGCCAAGGAGGCGGGCGAAAAGGCGGCCGTTTTCAAGAAGGACGTTTCCCTCATGCGCGCTCGCGCTATGGCCGGCCTGGATATCCTGCGCCGCCAGCCCCAGGTCGATGCGGAAAATCTAGCGGCCATCGGCTATTGCTTCGGCGGCACGACCGCGCTGGAACTGGCGCGCGCCGGCGCCGATCTCAAGGGCGTCGTCAGCTTCCACGGCGGCCTCGACACGCCCGACCGCTCCGACGCCAAGCGGATTCGCGGCAAGATTCTCGTGCTGACCGGCGCCGACGACCCGGTCGTGCCGAAGGAGCAGGTCGCGGCGTTCGAGGAAGAGATGAAGAACGCGAAGATCGACTACCGAATCGTCAGCTATCCCGGCGCCGTCCACGGCTTCACGAACCCGGCCAACGGCGACGATCCGAAGAAGGGCGTGGCCTACAACAAAGACGCCGACGAGAAATCGTGGGAGGAAATGAAGGCGTTTTTCGGCAAGGTCTTCACGAAGAAGTGACGGCGGCGAGCGGCGCTGCGGGCTCATTCACGCCGTCGTCGGCGCCTTCACCGTCGGCACGGGCAGCGCCGCATCCGTCCCCGGCGTTTCCTGGGATCGCGCCCCGCCCCACCACGCCGCTGCGTCTTCCTCCGTCCAGCCCCCGGCGTCCCCGCAAGCCGCCAACGCCTTTTCCAGACTATTCGCGTCGCGATAGCGATCGTCCGGCCTCTTCTTCAGACATCTCAGGATGACTTCTTCGAGGTCGCGTGGGATGTCCGGCCGCAGCTCCGACGGCGGACGCGGCGCCTCATAGGCATGGGCCAGCATCATCTCCATCGCCGTGTCCTTCACAAACGGCGGCACGCCGGTCAGCAGGAAATAAGCCACGCCGCCTACCCCGTAGATGTCGCTGCGGCCGTCGAGGTCCTCGCGGCCCGTCGCCTGCTCCGGCGCCATGTACGGCGGCGAACCGACCACCGATCCCACCACCGTCAGCTTTTCCGCGTCCTTGCCCAAGCCGGTCGTTTGCACCAGCCCAAAGTCCAGCAGCTTGGCCACGTCGAACACGCCGCCGCGCTCACACGCAATAATGTTGCTCGGCTTGACGTCGCGGTGCAGGATGCCGACGCCGTGGGCCTCACGCAATGCCCGGCATACCTGCCGCAGGAAGTGAATCACCCGCGCCGGTGGAAGCCGGCCGTAGCGCTCCACGAGCGTTTCCAGATTTTTGCCCGGCAAATACTCCATGACGTAATAAAAGGTCCCGTCCTCGGCGTGCCCGTAGTCGAACACCTCCACGGTGTTCCAGTGCGTCAGCGTCGCCATCGCTCGCACCTCGCGCTCAAAGCGCTGCAGGTTGGTCGGATCGAGCGTCTGTTCGGGCAGGATCAGCTTGACGGCGCACGGCCGGCGCAGGAGCGTGTGTTCAGCCAGGTAGACTTCGCCCATGCCGCCGGCGCCAAGCAGCCTCTTGAGGCGGTATTGCCCCAGCTGCCGGGCCTCGCTGGCCTGCTGCTGCAAGACGTGGATACGGTACGATCCGAAAACTGCCACGGACACGGCGATCAGCATAATCACAGCCGTGTCGCTCAGCGCGGAGAGCAACTCGCCTCCCATCCAATTGCGCCAGGACGCGAAAAGCACCGTCAGCACCATCGGCAAGATGGCCGTCGCTGCGGCAACCACCGCACAGCGCCGCCACGTGTTCGGGATGTAAACGCCGTATACCACGATCAGGAAGAACCAACGGAGCGCATTGGCGAGCGTCAGCAAATGGAGCATCGGCCCTTGGACAGTTGCCGGGACGGGTCCGCAAAAGGCGTCCGTGGCGACGGTCAGGTATTGCAGCCAGGCGAAAAACCCGGCTACTGTGCCGAAAAGAACGACCTCATAAATCCGCAGCTCTCTCCATTCCGGCGCACGCCGCAGCCAAATATAGACCGTCAGCAGCAGCGTGATAGCCGTCACGCCGGCCTGAACAAGGTGCGGCGTCAGCGTCGGATAATCGTGCCCCGGATCGAAGTAGTTTTTGATGAGGAAAAACAGCATCGGCCCCGCGGTAATGAGGGAAGCGAGGCGCAGGCGCGTATGCAGCAGGCACCGCAGTTCGCCGCCGCTTTCAGTGGCCGGCGTCGAGCCGCGAGCAAAACGACAGCGGGGCCGGGGCCGCGATTCCACCGCCGGCTCACTGGTTGGATACGAGATGGTTGGACCCAAGCGCAGCCCTGGCTTGGGCGGTCGCGGCGTCATGAAGGTGTACTCGCGTCCAGTCGATTTCCCAGTCGCTGGGCCGACACGCCAACTGCATTGTATACGCAGGAAGACAAGGGCCGGTCCGCGCGGTTCGATTTCGCGGATTGCACACGCTGGACGGATTGCATAAATGGCGACGGCGAAACTTCCTCCATGCGTTGAATGACGTGCGCTTGTCCCGCCCGTGGAAGTCGCGTTTAATAGGTTAGGCCGCTTTTTTCCGAGCGACCTGCGGACAGCTCGCCCTTGCCTAACGGAACCGGGAATCATGAGCGAAGGCTCCGTCGCCAGCCGCTGGAACCTGGACGCCATCGAGGACGCGCATCGGCGCTGGAAGCACGATCCCACGTCGGTCGATGAAAGCTGGCGTTACTTCTTCGAGGGCTTCGAGCTAGGGGCGGTCCGACCGCCGGCCGCCGGCGTGGACGCCGCCCGCTTACAGACGGGCGTCATTCGGTTGATCTATGCTTATCGCGAGATCGGCCATTTCCTGGCTCATCTCGATCCGCTCAACGAGCCGCGCCAAAGCTATCCGCTCCTGGAGCTAGCCGACTTCGGCCTGTCCGAGGCCGACATGGATCGGGTCTTCGACACCAGTCCCTTCTTCGGCTTGCCGCGCGCCAGCCTGCGCGATTTGCTCAAAGCTCTGCGCGACACTTATTGCCGCACCATCGGCGTCGAGTACATGCACATTCAGGACCGGCGCATCCGCCACTGGCTCCAGGAGCGCATGGAACCGCGGCGCAACCGGCCCAACTTCGACCACTCGCAGAAAATCCGCATCCTCAAAAGCCTCCATTACGCCGAGCTGTTCGAGCGCTTCCTTCAGACTCGCTACACCGGCCAGAAGCGCTTCTCGCTGGAAGGCGCCGAGACGCTCATCCCGATGATGGAAACGATCGTGGAAAAGGCGCCGGACCACCTGATCCGCGAGATCATCATCGGCATGGCCCACCGCGGCCGGCTCAACGTCCTGTCCAACATTCTCCGCAAACCCTACGAGGACATTTTCGCCCAGTTCGAGGAGAATTACCTGCCGGAGTCGATGGACGGCGACGGCGACGTGAAGTACCACCTCGGCTTCTCCAGCGACCGCGTCAATTCGCGCGGCCTCCAGGTCCACGTGTCGCTGGCGCCGAACCCCAGCCACCTGGAGGCGGTCGATCCGGTTGTCGAGGGCCGCACGCGGGCCAAGCAGACGGTTTTCGGCGATCGGGATCGCAAAAAGGGCATTCCCCTGCTCATCCACGGCGACGCGGCCTTTGCTGGACAAGGGCTGGTGGCCGAGACGCTGAACCTGTCGCAGCTGGAAGGCTACACCACCGGCGGCACGATCCACATCATCGTCAACAACCAGATCGGTTTTACCACCGCGCCGTCCTACGCCCGCTCCAGCCCCTACCCGTCGGATGTCGCGAAGGGCGTGCAGGCGCCGATCTT
>DATKHW010000756.1:0-8478 GCA_035546275.1 Gemmataceae bacterium | reverse complement strand
TCCGCCCAGCCAGCGCTGGAGCGGAAAATCTGTGACGGCAGGGTTGCACGTCAGGAAGGCCGCTTCCAAACGCTGATCGACCCTGTTCCCTCGCCGCGGCCGCTTCGCCGACTATAACATCGAGGCGCTTCTCATCCTCGCTTTCTCCGGAAACGCCCGCGCGGCCCCGTATCCTTGACTCGGGAGCCCCCATGTCCATCGCCGACCGCCTGCCCCTGGCCGTGCAGCTCCGCCGCGAGGGCCGCCGCGACGAGGCCGAGCGGCTGCTGCGCGAAGTCGCGGCCGCCGAGCCCGGCAGCGGTCCCGTGCTGCATCTCCTGGGTCTCATCGCCTACGAGACAGGCCGGGCTGGCGACGCCGTGGACTGGTTCGGCAAGGCGATCGCGGCGGCACCGGCCGACGCCTTCTACCGCAGCTGCCTGGGGACGGCCCTGCACGCCGCCGGCCGGCTCGACGACGCCGAGCAGGAACATCGGCGCGCTCTGGAATGTAAACCGCGCGACGGCACGGTCCTGAACAACTTGGGCATTACGCTCGCCGCGCTGGGCCGTCACGCCGAGGCGGAGGCCGCCTTTCGCGGCGCCTTGAAGGCCGACCCCGACGACGCGGCCGGGCTTTGCAACCTCGCCGCCGCCCTCCGCGCCCAGGGCAAGCTCGATGAGGCGGCTTCGGCGTGCCGCGAGGCGCTCCGCATCGCCCCCTCGCTGGCCCAAACCCACACCAACCTTGGCAACGTCTTGCAGGAGCAAGGACGCCCCGACGAGGCGGAAGCCTGTCATCGCCGGGCACTGGAACTTCAGCCCCGCCTGGCCTGTGCCTGGCGCAACCTGGCCGCGCTGCTGCGACGCCGCGGGCGGCTTACGGAAGCGGTTCAGGCGTGGAGTCAGGCGTTGCGGCTCGCGCCGCACGATGCTCCAACCCGCGTCGGCTTTGCCGAGGTTCTTCTGGACCTCAACCGCGGGCCGGAGGCGCTCGCCCAGTGCCGCGAAGCGTTGGGAATGCGCCCCGACGACCCCGACGCCCACAACGCCCTGGGCGGCTCGCTGGCGGCGCTGGGCCGCCTGGACGAGGCCGCCGCGTGCTACGCGGAAGCGGCGCGGCTGCGGCCCAGCTGGGCCGTCCCGCTTTACAACCGCGGTGTGGTCTTGCAAGGCCAGGGCCGGCTGGCAGAAGCCCGCGACTCCTACCGGGAGGCCCTCCGCATCGATCCGGCGGACCACGTCGCCCACAGCACCTTCGTCGGCTCGCTCCTGTTCGACCCCGACGTGGACGGCGAGCGTCTGCTGGCCGAAAGCCGCCGCTGGGCCGACGCGCACGCCCCGCTTCCCGCGGCAGTCCTCGCACACCCCAACACGCCCGACCCGTCACGCCGCCTGCGGGTGGGCTACGTCTCCCCGGATTTGCGCTCCCATCCGGTGGCTTTCTTCCTGGGTCCGGTCCTGGAGCTGCACGATCCCGCCGCCGTGGAGGTCTTCTGTTACGCCGACGTGGCGGCCCCCGACGACACGACCGCCCGCCTGCGCGGACTGGCGCATCACTGGCGGCCCACGCGCGGCCTGAGCGACGACGAATTGGAGGCCCTGGTGCGGCGGGACGGCATCGACGTGCTGGTGGATTTGTGCGGCCACCTGGCGCACCACCGCCTGCGCGTGTTCGGCAGGCGGCCGGCCCCCGTGCAAGTCAGCTGGCTGGGCTATCCCGCCAGCACCGGACTGACCGCGATCGACTACCGCCTGACCGACGCCGTCTGCGACCCGCCCGGCGAACCGTCCTGTTCCAGCGAGGAATTGTTCCGCCTGGAAGGCCCTTTCTGCTGCTACGCCCCGCCGCTGCAAGTCGCGCAGCGGCCCAATCCTCCGGCGGCCTCTTCCGCCGTCGTGTTCGCCTCGCTGCACAAGCTGGACAAGCTCAACGACCAAGTCGCGGACCTCTGGGCCCGTCTGCTCCACGAAGTCCCGGAATCGCGCCTGCTTCTCTGCCGCAACACGTTGCAGGGCGAAACCGCCGACCTGTGGCGAGACCGCTTCGTGGCGCGGGGGCTGCCGGAGCATCGGGTGGAGCTGCGGCATATCGCGCCGACGGCCATGCGCCACCTGCGGCTCTATGACGAGATCGACGTGGCGCTGGACGCCTTCCCGTGGAGCGGCCACACGACCGCCTGCGAGGCCCTGTGGATGGGCGTGCCCGTCGTCACGCTTCGCGGCCGCCTCTGCGCGGGCCGCATGGTCGCCTCCGTGCTGACCGCCGTCGGGCTGAACGACCTGGTTGCAGCGACGCCCGAGGAATATGTCCATATTTCCGCCGGCCTGGCGCGAGACGCCGCACGCCGCGCGGAATTGCGGCGGTCCCTGCGGCCGCGGATGCTGCGCTCCCCGCTGTGCGACAAGGCCCGTTTCACGCGCGGGCTGGAGGATTCCTACCGCCGCATGTGGCGGACCTGGCGCGACGGCCGGGCCGCACCGGCGGTTTAATTCGCCCCCCTGGGGTCGCCTGCCATGACGTTCCGCTATCTGCTGGGTCCGGTGTCCGGCGACTCGGCCGCTCGCTTTTGGGCCGGCCCGCGCCGCCGCGGCGAATGCCTGGCCTTCAACGCGCAAGGCGACGCCGACGTTACCGTCGGCCACGCCGACTCGTGGGAACAGGCGTTGGCGCGCCTGCCGGCGGGCTGGCGGCCCGACGCCTTAGTGCTTTACCTCGGTTACAGCAGCGTCCCCGCCGGGATGTGGTCCGCCCCCGTTCCCATCGTGGGCGCGGCGCCCGACTGGAACATGCTCTGGCACGGCTACCGGGCGGTGCTGCCTCTGTGCGAACGCGTGCTGACCGACGCCCCCGGCGTCGCCCTCCTGCGCCGCTGCGGCTGGACGCACGCCCGCGCCGCCGTCCTGTACGGGCCCGAACCCGCCTACCTCGGCCTGCCGCTGGACGGCCCGGAGCGGGACATCGACGTCCTGTTCGTGGGGAACCTGCACCCCGCCGTGCAGCGCGAGAGGCTGCGCTGGCTGGGCCGCATCGCCCGGCTGCCTGGTCGCCGGGTCGTCATCCGTTCGGGCGCGTTCGACGACGCCTACCGCAGCCTGCTGCGGCGCTCCCGCATCGCCTTTAACCGCAGCATCCGCGGCGAGTGCAACCGCCGCGCCTTCGAGGCCGCCGCCTGCGGCGCTTTGCTTTTCCAGGAACAGGGCAACGCCGAGACGCTGGAGTATTTCCGCGACCGCCGCGAGTGCGTCTGCTACGGCGACGACGACCTGGAGGCGATGCTGGAACATTACCTGTCGCGCGAAAGCGAGCGCCGCGCCATCGCAGCGGCCGCCCACGGCCGGGTGCAGGCGTTGGGCTGCGAGGCGCTGTGGGAGGAGGCGCTGTCGCGCTTGCGTGCGGAATGGCCAGCCGTGCAAGAAGCCTCGGCGCGCCGCCCGCGCCTGGAGGCCAAGGCGGCCCTGCTGGCCGGCGCCTGGCAGGCCTTAAGCGGCGTCCGGCCCCCTGACCCGGCCCTGGCGGCCGACCTGGAAACGGCCGCGGCCGCCCACCCCGATTCGGCGGCGCTGCACCACGCCCGCGGCCTGGTCGCCGGCCTCGGCCCCGGCGGAGTCGTCACGGCCGCCCTGGCGGAGCAGGCCGCCCGCGCCTTTCGCCGGGCGCTCGAATACGGTCCCGACAACGCGGCTAGCGGCCTCGCCCTGGCCGAAGCGCACGCCCTGCTCGGCCAAAAACACCTCGCCGTCGAAGGCGCGCGGCGCATCCTTTTGCTGCTGGCCCGCGGGGGCGGCCTCGGCCCCGAGGCGCTCGACTCCGGCCGCTTCCCGCCGGGCTTCGATTACTTCCGCATCGAGTGGGAGCGAGCCGCCTGGCTCAACGCCGGCCGCCCGGAGGCGGAGCGGCGCGCCAAGGCCGACCTGCTGCGCTGGCGCCTGCACGCGCTTTTGGCCGAGCTGACCGGCGACCTGTCCCACTATCACGAGGCCGCCCTGGCCCGGCCGGACCTGCCGCCTGCCTTGGCCGCGCTCGGCTGCGCTTTGGGCCGGGCGGCCCGACCCGCCGAGGCCGTCCCCCACCTGCGGCGCGCGTTGGCCGCCGACCCCTTCGACCGGGCCGCCGCCCGGGGGCTGCACCAGGCCCTGCGCGACATCGGCGACGCCGAAGGGGCCCGGCGGCTCGCGGTGGACCGCCGGTTGCTGCACCGGGCGGCGCCTCAGCCCGTTCCGGCCGAGTCCTGGTTCGCCCCGCCGCCCCCGGCGGCCGACGACCTGGCTTCCATCATCATCCTGTGCTGCAACCAGGTCGAGTATACGCGCCTTTGCCTGGACAGCGTGACGGCGAGAACCCGGCCGCCCTACGAGCTGGTCGTGATCGACAACGGCTCGACGGACGCCACGCCGGCGTACCTGGAGGAGCTGCGTTCGCGGCCCGGGCCGGCGCGGGTCGAGGTCGTGCGCAACGACGAGAACCGCGGTTTCCCCGCCGGCTGCAACCAGGGCTTGACCAAGGCGCAGGGCCGCTGGGTGGTCTTTCTCAACAATGACACGGCAGCGCCCGCGGGCTGGCTCGAAGGACTCATCGCCCGCGCCGTGCAAGACCCCCTGGTGGGTATGGTCGGAGCGGTGACCAACTTCAGCCGCGAACCGCAGCAGGTCGTCGTGGACTACAAGGACATAAGCGGGCTCGAAGCGTTCGCGGAGCGCAGAAGGCGCGAACACGCCGGCCGGACGCTTGGCGTGGATCGGCTGACGGGCTTTTGCCTCTTGGCCCGCCGCGACGTGCTGGACGAGATCGGCGGCTTCGACGAGCGCTACGGCCTGGGCTTCTTCGACGACGACGATCTCTCGGTCAAGGCGCTGCGGGCCGGTCGCCGTCTCGTGGTCGCCCTGGACGTGTTCATCCACCATTTCGGCGGCCGCACGTTCTCGGCGCTCGGCGTGGACTCCCCCCGTCAGCTGGAAGAGAACCTGGCCCGTTTCCGCGACAAGTGGGGTGCCGCGGAAACCGCCGGCTACCGTCTGCCCACCAAGGCGGCGGCCGGCGCTGCGCCGGCCGGCCGACGCATGCGCGTGTCGCTGTGCATGATCGTCCGCAACGAAGAGGAGAACCTGCCGGCCTGCCTGCGCTCGGCCGCTGACCTGGTGGATGAGGTCGTCGTCGTCGATACGGGCTCCACGGATCGCACCAAGGAAGTCGCCGCCCAGTTCGGGGCACGAGTGTTCGACTTCCCCTGGGTGGACGACTTCGCCGCCGCCCGCAACGAAACCTTGCGGCACGCGACGGGCGACTGGGTGCTGTGGCTCGACGCCGACGACCGCCTCGACGAGGACAACCGCGGCCGGCTGAGAACGCTTTTTGCAGGTCTCAAGGACGAGAACGCGGCCTACGTGATGAAATGCCTCTGCCTGCCCGACAAGGCGACGGGAATGGCGACGCTGGTGGACCACCTGCGTCTCTTCCGCAACCGCCCCGACGTGCGCTGGACCTACCGCATCCACGAGCAGCTCCTGCCGGCCGTTCGCAAGTCGGGCGGGGAGGTGCGTTGGAGCGACGTCACCGTCCATCACACCGGCTACCAGGACCCGGACCTCCGCGCCCGGAAGGTGCAGCGCGACCTCCGCCTCCTGAAGCTGGAGGACGCCGACCGACCCGACGACCCCTTCACCCTTTTCAATCTGGGCTCCGCCTACCACGAGTTGGGCAAGCCCGCCGAGGCGCTGCCGCGTCTGCTCCGCAGCCTGGAAAAGTCCCACCCGCACGACTCCATCGTCCGCAAGCTCTACAGCTTGATCGCCGGCTGCCACCGCCAGCAGGGCCGGCCCGACGAGGCGCTGGCGATCTGCCGGGACGGGCGGCGCATTTACCCCGACGACCCGGAGCTGCTGCTGGCCGAGAGCATGCTGCTCCGCGACCGGGGAGATCTGGCCGGGGCGGAGGCGTGCGTGCTGCGCGTGTTCGACGCCAAGCCCGGACCGCATTTCGCCAGCGTGGACGCCGGCCTGTGCGGTTACAAGGCCCGGCACCAGCTGGCGGTGATCTATCACCAGCAGGGCCGCGCGGCCGACGCCGAAGCGCAGTGGCGGCTGGCCGTCGCGGAAAAGCCCAGCTTCGCGCCGGGCTGGCTCGGCCTGGGGGAATCCGCACTCAAGCGCGGCGACCCCGCCCTCCTGGAAGAGGCGGCGCAGCGCTTGGAGAGCTTGTCGCCCAACGGCCCTCTGGAAGCGGCGCTGCTGCACGGCCGCTGGCTGCTGGCCCGGCGCGAATTCGCGGCGGCACGCGCGGCGCTGGAGGCAGCCGTCGCCCGCTTCCCGCACGACCTAGGACCGCGCCTCCTCATGACTCACGTTTTGTTGCAAGAAGGGAAGGACCTGGACGCCGCCGAGAAGGCCCTCCGCGATGTCTTGGCGATGGCCCCGGAGCATCCCGAAGCCCGCCGCAACCTCGACATCCTGTTGCGCCGCAGGCGGGAGGAGCGCGAGCGGCCCACTGCTGCTTTGACGCCGAGCAACTCCAACGGGCATACGGCGGCGGGCGCGCCGACCGCCGGCCCGGTCGCCGCGCTCCGCGTTGCCGTGATTTCCACGGTCCACAACGAGGAGGTCCTCATCGTCCCGTTCCTGGAGCATTACCTGGGGCTGGGCGCCGACGCGGTCATTCTGCTGGCCAACGATTGCACCGATCGCACGCTGGAGTTCGCCGCCCGCTACCCGGCCGTGTCCGTCGAGGGCCTCGACAGCGGCGGCGAATTGGACTGCGCCGTCCGCCGCGACGCCCTGGACGCGCGCCGGTGTTCGCTGGCTGGCCGCTTCGATTGGGTGCTGCTGGTGGACGCAGACGAGTTCCTCGTCCCCAAGCAGGGCGGCCTCAAGGAAACGCTGCGGCGGTATGCCGACCGAAAGGTGCTGGGCAGCGAGGGCTGGACCGTGGTGCAGCGGCCGGACGATCCGTCTTACGATCCGGCGGCGCCGCTCTTGCCGCAGCGCCGTTGGGGCAAGCCCGACCCCGCTTACGGCAAGCCGATCATCGTCCGACCCGAGGCCGCTTGCCGCCCGGTGGTGGGATTGCATTACCTGGAGGGCGCCGAGCCGCGGCCGCCCGACGTGCCGTTTTTCCTGCTCCACCTCAGCCACTTCGACGAGGCCGTGTTCCTGAAGCGCCGGCTGCAGATGACGGCGAGGCAGGGGCTGCATAATATCCAAAGCGGATACAGCATCCAGCATACCGCCCGGACCGAGGCCGACCTGCGGCGGGAGTGGCGCGCCGTGCAGGAAGATCCGGGCCTGGCACCTCTGCCAATGCACGCGCAACCAGAGAACAGCCGTATAAGCGTGTAAACCGTGCGGCTGCCGCAGTTGATTCCAAATCAACAGTGGCGCGCGGCCTCGGCCGTGTGCGGGATTCCTCGCCGTCCTCGGACACTCATCAGCTCACCGCCGCGTGGATTGGGGTCGCGGCAGTAGGCCGCGGCACAGAAGGAGGGACTTTAACTAAAAAAGATCGCTTTACATGGTCTCATAATAGCGCTATGCCATTTCTCCCAGCAACCACACAACAAGGGAGGATGACATGACCCGCCGCAAACTCAATGAGCAAGGCGACGATCTCAACAACCCAGCGGAGCAGCAAGCCCCGCTCGCAGAAGGCGAGATCGCGGCAGACGCCGCCGAGGCGACGCAGGAACGCAAGAGTACCTGGCTCGCACGGTTCCCCGCCTGGACCGACGTCGAAGCAGGGGTTCACCTGGTCGAGGATCGCCAAAATCGCCGTCTAATCATCAAGTTCGATGACAAGCCGTCCAAGGAAGTCCGCGCTGTGATGAAGGCCCCACAATACGGCTGGCGCTTCGATGACGAGGACGTGGTCTGGCACAAGAAGATCGGTCAAGCGAAAGAGCGGCAATCCCACCACGAAGCCGAGGCCCTGGCCCTTCGCGTGGCAAATATGATCCGCGAGGAGAAGGGTCTGGAGCCAAAGAAGGCATTCGCGCTGGGAGTATAAAGCAACGTCCGTGTGGTCGATTCCGCAAGCCTCCTGCTTGCGGGCTGCGGACGGCCGCCTCCTCGAATTTCCGGCTGCCCAAGCTGCGGCGTCCATGACCGCACCTTGGGACCCGCGCCGGAATTTCGGGGCGATAGGCAGGCGGCGGCCGGTCGTCCTGTGCTTCCTGCACGGGGTCGCTCGCCTCCGTGCGAGCGCAGTCCATCCGAACACAATGCAGCCGTGCCACCGCAGTGAGCTACGTCTTGCAACACTCCTCCCAGGCGAAAAAGAGCGCCAGCAGGCATGCCGGGTCGTCCAGGCGGATCTCGTTGGTGCAGAGTCGCCGGAATGTCCCGGTGAAGTCGTCGGACGTCGCCCGGTTCTCCTTCATGCGTGCGTAGATCGCGCCGCCTGTATCGGAGGGGCCGGGCAGAATCACGCCTTTGTAGACCGTGCGCTTCTTTGTCCGCAGCCGCAGGATGACGAGCAGCGAGCGAAACTCGGAAGGGGCCGTCACGATTA
>DATKHW010000755.1:0-9694 GCA_035546275.1 Gemmataceae bacterium | reverse complement strand
ATCGGCTTGAGCGTTTTCAGATCGAAGACGGTGACGTTGTTGCCGCGGCCGTTGCTGATGAAGCCGCGGCCGAGGTCCGAGGCGACGGCGATGCCGTGGACGCCGCTGAGGCCGGTGATCGTGCCCGCCACGCTGTCGGCGTCGGCGTCGATCACGTCCACCTGGTTGCCATGCGAGACGTAGACGCGCCGGCCGGCGGCGTCCACGCTGCAGTAGTCCCAGCCGCCGTCGCCGGGCACGGGGATCGTCTTGATCAGCTTGTAGCCGTCCGCCGAAGCGGCGCCGACGGCCGTGACGAGGGCGAGCAGCGAAGTCGAGAGGATGCGCATGACGCCTCCAGAGCAGGGGGGAGCGGTTGCGTCACTGTATTCCACCGGCGAACGGCGACAAGGGAATTCATGGACAAAACACAATTCCGCGGCGTCGGAAAACGAGGGCTGATCTCTCGGCCGTCGGTCCTATAATTTCCCTGTCGTCGCCCCGACGCGAAGGAGCATCGTGCCATGACCGAGCCCGCTCACTCTCCCGAGGAAAGCCGGCAACGCCACGTCCGGACCTTCGAGGACCCCCACTACCACGACGAGGACGACATTCCGCCGCCCGCCGACGACGCCGAGGTCCATGCACCAGCCGGCTCACGCCGGCCGCTCGCCGGCAAGCCGTCGCGCCGCATCCCGCCGCCGCCGCGCCGGTTTTCCGAAGATTAGGGCGCTTCGAGGTCATTGCAGCAGTTAGGCGTGGCCGGGACTTCGAAGACTCAGCCCCGGCGCGAGGACATGCCGGGGCTTCGAAGACTCGGCCCCGGCCACACGTCCGTAACGGACGTCCTCTGGAAAAAGGTTCCATCATGCGACCCAATCCGGTCAAGCAGGCGTTGAAGGCGGGCCGCCCGGCCGTCGGCACGTGGCTGTCGCTGGGCAGCATCACCGCCTCGCGCTTCCTGGCCCGCAGCGGCTTCGCCTGGCTGACCGTGGACGTCGAACACAGCCTCGTCGATTGGGAAACCGCCACGCACATGTTCGCCTCCATCGCCGACGCCGGCTGCATCGCCCTGGCCCGCGTCCCGGCCGGGCGGCACGACCACATTAAGCGCGTCCTGGACAACGGCGCCCACGGCATCGTCGTGCCGATGGTCAACACCCGCGAGCACGCCCAGGCCTGCGTCGCCGCCGCCAAGTACCCGCCGGTCGGCGATCGCAGCGTCGGCGGCGCCGTCCACTACCTCAATTTCCAGACCAACGCCGCCGACTACTTCGCCCACGCCAACGACGAGGTGCTGGTGATCCTGCAGTGCGAGCACATCCAGGCCGTGGAGAACGCCGACGCCATTTTCTCCGTCCCCGGCATCGACGCCATTTTCGTCGGCCCCAACGACCTGGCGGCCAGCATGCGCAGCAAGGACGGCAAGCCGCCCAGCGGCGAGGCCACGTCGGAAGCCATGAAACACATCCTGGCGACCTGCCGCAAGTACGGCGTGGCGCCGGGCCTGCACTGCATGAGCGCCGAGGAAGCGCGAGTTCGGATCGAGGAAGGATGGCAATTCGTGGCGGTCGTCAGCGAGCTGAAGATGATGCTGGACGGCGTGGCGGACGTGGTGCAGAAGCTGGGGCTGAAGCGGCAGGTGGAGACGACGGCGAAGTATTGACGCAAAACAAGCACGCAGCGCCAGCAAGTGCGAGAATGGCACTTGCTGGCGCTGCGTGCTTGCAGTGGTGCTGTGGGCGTCAGCACTCAGCGATCGTTACTTGCCGCAGCCGCAGCCGCCGTTGCAGGGCGTTTCGCACCCGCAACCGCAATCGCTGCCGAAGCGGTTCCGGAACAGACGGCTCAGGAAGCCCTCGCTCTCGCAGCCGCAACCGCAGCTCGGAGCGCAGGTGTTGCAAGGAGCGGCCGGGGCGCAGGTTTCGCAGGCCTGAACCGGCACGCGCCGCAGCTTCTTGACGCACACTTCCTCGCACGTGCAGACCGGCACCTTCTTGCAAATCGTCTCCGGAACGCACTCGTTCACCGTGTAGGGGACGCGGGTGTGGACCGTGTACGGGACCTGCTTGCAGACCGTGTAGGGCACGCGCTTGCAGACCGTGTACGATTCCATGTGGCAGGTCGTCACCGGCACCTTGCGGCAAACGGTCTGCTGGACCATTTCGCAGGTGGTGCAAGGAACGCACTTCTTGACGGTGTGAGGCACCATGCGGGTCACCGTGTAGGGGACCTTCTTGACGCACTCTTCTTGCACCGTCCGGTACACCGTCACCGGCACCTTCTTGACGCAGTTCTCGCGAACCATGTGAGTGCAGGTCTCGGAGACGGTCGTCTCGTAGTGGGCGCCTTCCTGGAAGGCGTAGTGCTCGCCGCCGGGGCCGTTCTCGCACTCGTGGCCGACGCCGTTGGTATCGACGTAGGCGCCCTTGGCGCTCCGGGTCACCGTGTAGGGAACCTGCTTCTTGCAGACTTCCTGGTGGTAACGGGTCACGGTGTACGGCACCTTCTTGACGACGTGTTCCTTCACCATGTGCGTCACGGTGTAGGTCACGTTCTTCACTTCCGTGTGCGGGACCTTCTTGCAGACCGTGTACGGAACCTTCTCATGGACGTACTCGGTCACGTAGGTCGTGCAGGGCACGCTCTCGCAGACGGTGTGCTCACGCCAGACCTTGCGGCAACGGGTCTCGGGGCAGCCTTCCTCCCAGCACAGCTTCCAGCGGCCGGGACGCTCGTGCGTCTGGCAGCTGCACGGGTCGAAGCAGCACTCGCCGCACTCCTGCACGAAGTGCAGATGGCCCATGCCCTTCACGCAGTACTGCTCTTCCACCCACTCGCCGCACTTCTTGGCGACGGTCTTCGTCGAGCAGACCGGCTTGCAGACCTTCTTGCAAACGTCCTTGCAGCAGGTCTCGACGCAGTTGGTGTAGGTCGTGCAGCAAACCTGCTTGGTGCAGGTCTCGCAGACCGGCCGGCAAATCGTCTCGCACACTTCCTTGCAGCAGGTCTCGCAGACCGGCACGCAGTGGGTCTCGCAGACCTCACGGCAGCGCTGCTCGCAAATCTGCTTGCAGGCCTGGCCGCATGCCTTGTGGCAGTGGACCTCGGTCACCGGACGGCAGATCGTGCAGCAGACTTCCTTCTCGCAGCACTCCGGCACCCGTTTGCAGACAGTGTAATGGCACTCCTTGTAGCAGGTTTCGCACACCGGCTGGCAAACCGTCTCGCAAACTTCCTTGTAGGAGGTCTTGAAGCACGGCTTGCAAACCGTCTCTTGCCGTTCCTGCCAGCAGGTCGTCGTGACCGGCCGTTGGCAGCAAACCTGCTCTTCGCGGTAGCAGGTCTCGGCGACGTTGCGGTAGCAGGTTTTGCACTCTTCGCGGTAGCAGGTCTTGCAGACCTGCTTGTTGACAGTTTCCTGCACCGTCTGGTAGCAGGTGTGCCAGCGCTTTTCCATTACGTTGTCCCAGACCAGCTTGTAGCAGGTCCGCACCTGTTGTTGGCAGGCTGGGAAGCACGACTGGGCGTCGCAGCAGGGCTGCGCGCTACAGCCGTCGTAACAGTCGGCGCCGAAATGCCCCGCCCGGGCGGTCTGGAAGGCCCCGAGCAGGCCGACCAGGGTTGCCACAAGCGGCGCTCCCAAGCGCATCCTCATGACTGGGTCTCCTCTATCGACTCGAGTAGTGTGGAACCCATCGGTGCAGTGCGGCGGGCGGGGCATCCTTCGATCCTTCCGTCCCGCATCGCCGCCGACCAGGCGAGGTGGATTCCCCTGTTGCGGTGCGTCGCCCGATGCGACCAGCCTCTCCAGGGGTCTCTATCGGCCGCCGCTTTCCGGCTTAATGACGCCCGCTCCCGCTTACGAGGCTTGCGCCGTCCGCGGCGCTGCGGGTGGGGATGGCTGTAGCGAAGGTAGCACGCAGCGCGAGCAAGTGCTGTGTGGACGCACTTGCTGGCGCTGCGGGCTCGGGGGGAAAAAAAGACGCCGGCGACGTTGCGGCGTCGCCGGCGAATACGGATGGGTCGCGGGAATTGGGTGGTGGTGTGAAGCGGCCGTCCCACAAGACAACCGCCAGCGATAGGGCGTCGTACGGGAAGGTGATTCCTTGACTAAACCGCTTGCCGGATCAGCGAGCGCTGCTGCAACACTTCGCAGACGCGCTGGCAGCGATCCAGGTCGCGGATCATGGTTTCGGTCAAAAGCCGGATGGCTTCGGGGTCTTCCGTCCACTCGAGCTGCCGCTGGCAGGCCGAGAGATGTTCCAGCATGTCCTTGAGCCACAGTACATTGGCCTGTCGCTGGCTCATGACGGTTGCCTCCGTTGGTTGAACCTCTGCGGGAACGCCTCGGTGTAGTGCAATCGCCGTGCCAACGCGGACAGCCGTTTGATGCGCCGCGACGCAAGAGACAGCCAGCAAGGAGGTTGAGACGGCGATATCTCCGCGCGCCGGCGCCGGCGGGGGCGCGGTCTTGCAACTATTACCGCGAAATGCGGCAGGGGCTTGTAAAAATGTTGCTCAGGTTTAGGCGCCCCACGGCCCAAGGGCGGCGCGTCCGTCCTCCTCGTTCCCAGGCACTGCCTGGGAACGCACTGCGCGCCAGGCTCTGCCTGGCGTTTGGATCGGACGCGAGGCAGAGCCTCGCCAGCAGTCCGCTCCCAGGCAGAACCTGAGTGCGAGAAATTGGGTAGGCGCCGCATGGCCCAAGGGCGGCGCGTCCCCTTCCCGTTGACCCTCCTGCGCCGGTCTGGCATCTTGGCGCCGCCTGGAACGGATGCCTCGCCCGAGGATGCCGGACATGAATCCCGTCGCCGCCGACGCTTTGCCGCGTTCCCTGTTCGCCTGGCCAACCTTCCTCTGGTCCCGCGTCCTCTTTGGTGGGGAACCCATCGGTGGGGACCAGCCCCGCCGCTCGCCGTTGGCGTGGATGATCTTGCTGGCCACGCCTGCGCTGCTGCTCTACCCATGCCTGGCGTTTCCGCTGATCGAGCCGGACGAAAGCCGTTACGCCGAGGTCCCGCGCGAGATGCTGCAACGCGGCGACTGGATCACGCCGCGCCTCGACGGCGAACCGTATCTGGAAAAGCCGCCGCTGCTCTACTGGATCACGGCCGCCAGTTACCGGCTGTTCGGCGTCCACGACTGGGCCGCCCGATTGGCGCCGGCCCTGGCCGTTCATGGGTCTGTTTTGGTGCTGTACTTTTTCGGCCGCCGCGCCTTCGGCGAACGGGCGGCGTTCCGCGGGGCGCTGATGCTGAGCCTGGCGCCCGGCTTCGTGAGCATCGGCCGATTGCTGCTCATCGATGGCGTGCTGACGTTCTGTACCACGGTCGCCCTGTTCGCCGCGTTCGAGGCGGTGCGCGGGGACCGATTGCGCTGGGGTTGGTGGCTGCTGTCGGCCGCGGCGTGCGGCCTGGGCGTTCTGGGCAAGGGGCCGGTGGCGCTGGTGCTGCTGGCGCCGCCGCTGCTGCTGCACGGCTGGCTGACCGGCCGGCGCTTGCCGCTGACGCGCGGGGCATTGACGGCATACCTCGCCGTGCTCGCCGCCGTGACGCTGCCGTGGTACGCCGCTCTCTGTGTGCGCGAGCCGGCGTTCGCCTGGACCTTCTTCTGGGAACACAACGTCCTGCGCTTCCTGACGCCGTTCGCCCACGAACGCGGCGTCTGGTTCTACGGCCCGGTGCTGCTGCTCGGTTTGCTGCCGGGGACACTGCTCATTGTGCCGTTCCTGCGTTTCCTGATTTCCTCCGACGAGGCGACGGCTCGCCGCCGACCGCCCGAACTCGGCTTCCTACTGCTGGCCGGCGGCTGGTGCGTGCTGTTCTTCACGCTGTCGTCGTGCAAGCTGGCGACGTACATCCTGCCGGCGTTTCCGCCGCTGGCCCTCGCCCTGGGCTGGTTCCTGACGCAGAGCCGATGGGACCGGTCGCGCTGGCCGGTCGCCGCGGCGGGCGCCGCCTTCCTGCTGCTAACCGCGTTCCACTACGTCGTCGTGCCGTGGTACGCCGTCTGCCGTTCGCCGATGCGGCGGCCCGAGGAGGTGCGGCGGCTGTGCGGCGACCCGTCGGCCCCGGTCGTCTGCTATCCGCGCGAATGCGATTCCGTCGCCTTCTATCTCGGCCGCGACGATCTGCACGCTTATCCCAGCAAGGACATCGAAGAGCTGCGTACTCTGGTTCGGCGGAACCCGCGGACTGTGATCCTGTGTACGCACCGCCATTCGGAGCACGACTTGCACGAACTGCTGCCGCCGGAGGTGCGCATTGTGCAAGAAGTGCACGTGGGGCTGGACCACTTGCCCGGCGTGCCGGCGTCGCTGGAGCAGGGCGTGGCCCTCTTCATGGGCGAGACGGCGTTGGGCCTGAGCGACCTGACGGTGGTGGAATGTCCAAAATTCACCGCAGAGAGCGCGGAGAGAAGACAAAAGCATTATTAAACGGCCTTTTGTCTTCTCTCCGCGCTCTCTGCGTTCTCTGCGGTGAAACTTCTTATCCTACCTGATTGAACAGATCGACATATTGCGAGAAGATGCGGAAGATGAACACGATGATGAACGTGGCCACGATCAGCCAAACCAGCACCGTCATCGCTCGCGTCAGCGCCGCCATCCGCCGATCGGCCTCGTCGTGATAATGCTCCGCCTCCTGGCGCAGCACCTCCGTCATCCGGCCGGACTCCTCCGCCACTGCGATGATGTGTTGGAATTCCTGCGGAAACAGCCCCGTGGCCGCCAGCGCCGTCGTCAGCTCGTCGCCCTTCTTGACGCCGGCCGTCGCCTTGTCGAGCCGGTCGGTGAAGGCCGCGTTGCCCGTCGCGCGGAAGCTCAGCCGCAGCGCCTTGGCGATCGGCATCCCCGTTTCCAGCGTCAGCCGCAGCGCCAGGCAAAACCGCGTCAGGGCCAGCGCCCGCAAACAGCGGCCCAGGATCGGTACGCGCAGCAAGAACCCGTCCACCGCTCCGCCGCCCATCAGCCGCTTGGCGGCGAAATACAGGACCGCGAGGAACAGCAAGAGGCCCAACACGAGCGCCAGGAAGATCAGCGCCCCACCCGATCCGGAAAGTCCCAGGCCGACCGGATCGTAATGCAGCGCGAATTGGCCGCTGGATTGCGGAATCCAGCCCATGATGCAGATCAGCCCGGCCAGGACGAAAATGGCGGCCAGGAACTGAAAGGCCGGCCAGGCCGCCCGCGTGAGGAAGGTCCGCCGCAGCTGCTGCTGGCGGACGTAGTATTTTTCCAGCTCGGTGAAAACTTCCGGCAACATGCCGGTCTGTTCGCCGACGTTGGCCAGGGACGTGAGCAACGGTGGAAAGACGCCGCCTTCCCGTTTCAGGGCGTCTTCGAGGGCTTCGCCTTGTTCCAGCTTCGCGGAGATGCGCCCGGCAACGGGGCGAAGGTGCATGTCGCCGCGCGTCGCTTGCTGCTTGAACACGTCGCGCAGCGTCAGGCCGGCGCCGAGGTAGTGGCGCATGACGCGGCACAGCTCGATGGTGCTGCTCAGAGGAAGACGCGGAGACAGGAACATGCCGTCGGCCTCGCCGGTGTCGCGGTTGCGGGACGGACGCCGTTATTGTATCGCCGTTCGGCGCCAAAAACGCCGCGACGCCGTCCGGAAAATCAGCCGGCGCTCACTTGCCGAGCTTCGCCTCGGCCGCTTGCAATCGTTTCTTCAGGTCGGCGTCGTCCGGCCGCGACAGGAGCAGCTGGCGGAGGTCGAAGGCGGCGGCGAACCAATTGCTGGATTTCTCGGCGGCGTCGGTCTGCTGTTCGAGCCAGACCATCTCGCGCTTCTTCTGCTCGGCGGGGCTTTCTCGCGCGATCCACAGCCGCGCCGGCTCTTGGCTGCCGCCAGTAACGAGGCGGCGGCCGTCGGGGCTGAAGGCCGCGAACCAACCCGAAAGCGGAGCCGGGCCATTGCGCCCGTGCAGGACGGCGAGCTGCTGTCCCGATTCGACGTCCCACAGCCGCGCCGTCCGGTCGTCGCCGGCAGTAACGAGGCGGCGGCCGTCAGGGCTGAAGACCGCGGACCGAACCGCGCCGGCGTGCCCCGGCAGGACGGCGAGGGGCTTGCCCGATTCGGCGTCCCACAGCCGCGCTGTCCCGTCGTCGCCGGCGGTGGCGAGGCGGCGGCCGTCGGGGCTGAAGGTCACGTAATAAATCCTGCCGTTGTGCCCCTCGAGGACCGCGATGGGCTTGCCCGATTCGGCGTCCCACAGCCGTGCCGTCTGGTCCGCGCTGGTGGTGGCGACACGCCGAGCGTCGGGGCTGAACGCCACGGAACCAACACTGTCGGTGTGCCCCTCGAGGACCGCGATGGGCTTGCCCGATGCGACGTCCCACAGCCATGCCGTCTTGTCGGGGATGTGGATGTTGGCGCCAGCGCATCGTCGGCCGTCGGGGCTGAAGCCCGCAATACCGCGGCACTCCTGGAGGGCGGTGATCGGCTGTCCCGATTCGACGTCCCACACCCGCATCGTCCGGTCGTCGTCACTGCCAGCGGCGAGACATCGGCCGTCGGGGCTGAAGGCCACGGACAAAGGCGTGTTGGTGTGTCCCTTGAGGACGGCGAGGGGTTTTCCCGATTCGACGTCCCACAGTCGTGCCGTCATTTCGTAGCTGGCGGCCTTCTGGTCCACGCTGGTGGTGGCGAGGCGCCGGCCGTCGGGGCTCAAGGCCACGGACCGAACCGCACCGGTGTTTCCCTTGAAGACGGCGAGGGGTTTTCCCGATTCGACGTCCCACAGCCGCGCCGTCTCTTCTTCGCCGGCGGCCGTCCGGTCCTGGCCGCAGGTGGCGAGCCGCCGACCGTCGGCGCTAAAGGCCGCGGACCGAACTCCGTCGGTGTGCCCCTGAAGGTCGGCGAACGGCTGGCCGGATTCGGCGTCCCACACCCGCGCCGTGTGGTCCAGGCTGGCGGTGGCGAGGCGGCGACCGTCGGGGCTGAAGACCACGGAATCCACTCGTTGGGTGTGCCCTTCTAAGCTGGCGAGAAGCTTTCCCGATTCGACGTCCCACAGCCGCGCTGGCTGGCCCGCCGTGGCGAGGCGGCCGCCGTCGGGGCTGAAGACCACGGGCCCAGCCGCGCCGGAGGGCCCATTTAGGATGGCGAGTTGCTTGCCCGATTCGGCGTCCCACAGCTGCGGTGCAAAGTTGTTCTGGGTTGCGATTCGTCGGCCGTCGGGACTGAAGGCCACGAACCTAACCGGGGCGGGGGGGCCCTTGAGGACGGCGAGCGGCTTTCCCGATTCGCAGTCCCACAGCCGCGCCGTCCCGTCCCCGTTGGCGGTGGCAACGCACCGGCCGTCCGGGCTGAAGGCCACGTACCCAACCCCGCCGAACCCCTGGAGGACGCTGCTCGGCTGTGCCGATTCGGCGTCCCACAGCCGCGCCGTCCCGTCGGCGCAGGCGGTGGCGATGCGCCGGCCGTCGGGGCTGAAGGCCGCGACCTGAGCCCCTAGGCCGCTTGTCTCTAGGACGCCCTGGAGGACGGCGAGGGGCTTTCCCGATTCGGCGTCCCACAGCCGCGCCGTCCCGTCCTGGCCGGCGGTGACAATGCGTCGGCCGTCCGGGCTGAAGGCTGCGGACAAAACGGTTGGTTTGGTGTGCCCCTGGAGGACGGCGAGGGGCCGTCCCGATTCGGCGTCCCACAGCCGCGCCGTCCCGTCGCCGCTGGTGGTGGCGAGGCGCCGGCCGTCGGGGCTGAAGGCCACG
>DATKHW010000754.1:0-3314 GCA_035546275.1 Gemmataceae bacterium | reverse complement strand
ACGCCGTCGTCCACCACCATCGAGTAGCGCTTGGAGCGGATGCCGAGTCCGTTGCCGGAGGCGTCGAGCTCCATGCCGATCGCCTTGGTGAATTCGGCATTGCCGTCGGCGAGGAAGGTCGCTTCATCGCGCTGGTCAGTGTCGCGCTTCCAGGCGCTCATGACGAAGGCGTCATTGACGGAGACGATGGCGATGGTGTCGACGCCCTTGTCCTTCATGGCGTAGGCATTCAGGAAGATGCTCGGCAGATGCATCTTGTGGCAGGTGCCGGTGTAGGCGCCGGGCACGGCGAACAGCGCGACCTTCTTGCCCTTGAAGATGTCGTCGGTGGTGCGGACCTGGAGGCCATCGGCCGTCAACAGGCGAAACTTGGCCTCGGGCAGTTTGTCGCCAACTTTGATCGTCATCGTACTCTCCTTGAAATGGGGCGGCTGGTTTTAGACCGGGCCTGTGCGCAGCACAATATTGGCCAGGGGTCGTCGCGCTTGTACCAGCGCTCGCTGCCGGCGTCGCGCCAGAAGGTGAGGACGTCGCCGGGGCCGGGAACGTCCGTCATCGGCTCTTGCGCGGCCGCGTCACCCCTAGGCTGCCGCCGCCTTTTTCTCGTCGCGCAGTTCGCGGCGCAGGATCTTGCCGACATTGGTTTTTGGCAAGCTCGCCCTGAACTCGATCTGCTTCGGCACCTTGTAGCCTGTGAGCTGCGTGCTGCAGAACTTGATCACGTCTTCAGCGGTGAGGTTCGGATCCTTCTTGACGACAAAGGCCTTCACCGCCTCGCCGGACCTGGAATCGGCAACGCCGATCACGGCGCATTCGAGCACGCCGGGATGGCTTGCGATCACTTCCTCGATCTCGTTCGGATAGACGTTGAAGCCGGAGACCAGGATCATGTCCTTCTTGCGGTCGACGATCTTGGTGTAGCCGTCCGGACCCATCACGCCGATGTCGCCGGTGCGGAAATAGCCGTCCGGTGTCATCACCTTGGCGGTCTCGTCCGGCCTGTTCCAATAGCCGGCCATCACCTGCGGCCCCTTGGCGCAGATTTCGCCGGCTTCGCCGAGCGGCACCTCATTGCCGTCGTCGTCGCGAATCGAGAGCCAGGTGGAGGGCACGGGAATGCCGATCGAGCCGGTGAAGCGGTCGATGTCCGCCGGATTGCAAGTCAAGGTCGGCGACGTCTCCGACAGGCCATAACCTTCCGACAGCGGGCAGTGCGTCACCGCCAGCCACTTGTCGGCAACCGGCTTCTGCGTCGCCATGCCGCCGCCGTTGCAGGCTTTCAGCTTGGAGAAATCCAGCTTGTCGAAGCCGGGCGTGTGCAGCAGGCCATTGTAAAGCGTGTTGACCCCGGGAAAGAAATTGACCTGATATTTTGTGAGCTCCTTGATGAAGCCCGCCATGTCGCGTGGATTGGGGATCAGCAGGTTGACGCCGCCGGAACGCACTCCGAGCAGGTAACAGGCCGTCAGCGCGAAGATGTGGTAGAGCGGCAGCGCGCAGACGATGAAGAGCTCATCGACTTGCGGCGGTTTTTTCAGCGTCGGTTGCAGCCAAGCATCGTTCTGCAGCACGTTGGCGAGGATGTTGCGATGGAGCAGCGTCGCGCCCTTGGAAACGCCGGTGGTGCCGCCGGTATATTGCAGGAAGGCGACGTCGTCGGGCATCAGACGCGGCTTCTGGAACGTCAGGGTGCGCCCCTTCGCCACTGCGTCGTTGAAGGAGACGGCGTCCGGAATCGAGTAGGCCGGCACCATCTTCTTCACGCGACGGACCACCAGATTGACGATGACGCCCTTCAAGCCCAAGAGGTCGCCCATGCTGCCGACGATCACGTGCTTGACCGCGGTCTTGGCGACCACCTGCTGCACGGTGGTGGCGAAATTCTCCAGCACGACGATGGCTTCGGCGCCGGAATCCTTCAATTGATGTTCAAGCTCGCGCGGCGTGTAGAGCGGATTGACGTTGACGACGGCATAGCCCGCGCGCAGCACAGCGGCAGTCGCGATCGGGTATTGCAGCACGTTCGGCATCATCAGCGCGACGCGCGCGCCCTTCTGCAAGCCCTTGCTCTGCAGATAGGCGCCGAGCGCCAGCGACATCTCGTCGAGATCGCGGTAGGTGATGGACTTGTCCATGCAGATGAAAGCTTTGCGATCCCGGAACTTCACAAAGCTTTCTTCCAGCAACTCGACCAGTGACGAATATTGGGTCACATCGATATCGGCGGGCACGCCTGCCGGATATTGCTTGAGCCAGATGCGCTCCATGTCACTTCCCCTCCCGGTTTGTTTCCTTAGGAATGTCGCCCGTTTGCCGTGACGGGACATTTTATTTTTCGGCAATATTGAGCGTTGCCGCAGCCGATGGCAAGCGGTGGCAAGAGCGCCCCACGTGGGTCACGGAAACGTGGCCGCGGCCATTAACCGTGAAAACGGTACTGCGCGCGGCGACCAGCCTTAGCAGTTGCTTTTGTCGGACTTGTTTGGCTGTCGGACTTTTTAGCTGTCAGACTTGTCAGCTGTCAGATTTGGGCTTGGCCGGCTTTGCGGCGGCCTTTGGTTTGGCCGGTTTGGTGTCCGGTTTGTTCGCGGACTTGTTGTCGGCGGGCTTGTTGCCGGCGGACTTGGGCGCCGCGTCCGGCTTCGCGTTGGCATGCCTGACAGGCTTCGGCTTGCCGCCCTTGTCGGCCTCGTCCGGCCCTGCCTCCGGCGGCTTCTTCGCGCCGTGGCGTCCGCGTTTGCTGTGCCGCGTCGCCTCGGCGGCCTGCGCATCGGCATCGGCCGCAACCGCTGCGATCAGCGCAGGGCCGGTTCGGGTCGGCCCGGTATAGACCGGGATCGGCTCGGAGGCCGCAGGCGCAGCCGCCAGGATTTCCGATGGCTTCAACGGGGCGGTTTGTCCGGTTGCGAAAAAGGCGAGCGCTTGTCCGGAGGTTTCGGAATTGCCGTTGGCCGCCGTCGTGTCTTCATCCTCGTCGCTGGCCGGCCGGTGCCGCTTGCCGCTGCACATCTCGTCGCGCAGGTTGGGCGGCGAGGCGTCGATCGGCGCGAGAGAATCCACCGTGCCGAGCGACGGACGCAGCCACGACAACTGGTCGTTGGAGAAGCCGCGGTCGAGCAACTGGATGGCTTTGACCGCGCGCGCCTGTCCGGACGAGGCGCCGAGCACGACTGCGATCAGCCGCTTGCCGTTGCGGGTTGCCGACGCCACGAGGTTATAGCCGGCGGCGCAAATGAAGCCGGTCTTGAAACCGTCGGCGCCCGGATAGCGTCCGATCAGCTTGTTGAAATTCTGGGTGATTCTGCGGCCGTAGC
>DATKHW010000753.1:0-7634 GCA_035546275.1 Gemmataceae bacterium | reverse complement strand
TAGCCGCCGCCGTGCCGGCTCGGCCAGAGGGGGTGAAACGTAATCGCTCTTGGGCGTCCCTCATTTCGACGGCGGCCAATGGCGCCCGCGACATTGCCGCTGACGACCTCGGCCGCTTGCTGGCCCTGTCCGAGCCGTCGGGGGCGGATCTGCGCGCCTTCGCCGCCTACCTCGTCTGGTCGGCTCGCCGCGAATCGCCGCCGCAAGCGATCCGCGAAAGCCTCAATGCGGTGCGCGGATTCCTGGAGAAGCACGAAGGGCTGCTGCCGGTGCGGGCCGTATGGCTGGCCTGGGTGCATCTGGCCGGGCTTACGGGTGGCGACGTGCTGGCCCTGGCCCGGGCGCGCGACCGCTTGTTGGAGCGCCTGTTCAGCGGCGGAATGCGGCCGGAGCAAGACCTGCCGGGTTTTCTGCGCTTCGCAGGGCCGGCGGCGAGTCAGCGCTTCCGCGGCGTCGGCCAGTGGCTCCGCAACCTTGGCGAAAAGGTGCGCGACTGGATCGGCCGGCAGACCCGGGAAGCCGACCGCGCGCCGGGAACCGCGGAGTACAGCGATCTGCTATTTGCCTTCGGCCTGGCGCGGATCGGCGAGCGCGACGCCGCCCTGGCGCTGCTGCAGCGCGCCAAGGACCTGCTCGCCGAGCGCGACGACGCTCACATGCTGCTGTTCAAGGGCTTCGAATACCGCATTCGCCAGGCGCTGGAAGGCAAGCCGCACGGGGGGCCGCTGCCGGCGGAGCTGCTGGAGTACCTGGAGCATATGCGGGAAGTCCGCCAGCCCAACGAAATCCCCTTGGCCTACGTCGTGGACGCCTGCCGTCGCATCTCCCGCGTGCTGGAACCGGACCAGCAGATCGACCCGTTTCTTTACGCTTTCAAGAGCGATGAAATCGCCATTGGTCGGGCGGAGTTGGCCGGCATGACGGATCGGGCCGAATTGGTCGCGCGGGTCCGCGGCCTGCTGAGCAAGACGCCCAAGGCGCCGGCCGGTCGCCGGAGGCGGGTGCCAATTTACACTTCCGCGCTGGACGTCGCCCCGTGGGTCGGCGAGGTGTTCGCCCTGGAAATGCTGACGGAAGGGGCAGAAACCTTCGACGGGCTGATTGGGCCGGCCGATCCCTACGACCTGGGCAATCTGCTGCCGCTCCTGGAGCGGGCGCTCTTCGTCGCCGCCCATTTCGACGCCGACGAACACGTTCAGGGGCTGCTCCCGCGGTTCCGGCAGCTGCTGGAAGCGCTGCGAAATGGGCCGGGCCTCAAGGATTTCGACCGCGTGGCCGGCCAGTGCTTCCGCGGCCTGCGCAAGCTGGGAATGCGCGACGCGGTGGACCAGCTGCTGGCGCAGACGGCAGAGGTATTGCGCGACGGCCGGCCCGATGGGGAAATCATTGACGACGCCGCTCTCTGCTCTCTGCTGCACGTGGCCGGCGGCTGGCTCTGCTTCGGCCGCGATCGTCAAGCGGAGCCGATCCTCCAAGCGGCACGGGCGCTGCTCCACGCCAACACGCTGCCCTACCAGCGGCAGACGGCCCTGGGCTGCGCCTGCGCCGCGGCCGTGGGACAGGCCCCGCCGGCGACAGCGCAGATACGGCTCGCCGAAATCTTCGACCTGCTGGCGGAGAACCTGCGCGACCCGCTGACGACGCACCCCTGGTACAGCCAGGTGCAGCTGCGGGTGATCGAGGCCGTCGTCCTCGCCGTCGTCAGCGACGACGTCGCGCCAGGCGCCGACGCCCGCCATTGGCTGGACGCTGATGAGTTCCTGGTGAGGCGGCGCATTCATGCGGAGTATCGAGCCGCGACAGCTCGCGCCTGACGCCGGTGCCCATCCCCACCGCCCGGGTTCCGACCCTTTGTTCTCGCGTGGCTTTGCACATTTAACGTCGCGGAAAGCGGATTATTTGTGCAGGCTCCCGATTATTTGTGCAGCCGTCCTCCGGCAAAAAGACGGGCGCGATTCCCAGCGTGTACCACTCGGCAATGCAGCACGTCAGATTATAGCAGACCACCTTCGCTAGAACCTCGTTCCTCATGCTCACGTCCGACTTACCACGGACGCTGTCGCCCAACTTGCGCTTCAGCGCGGAGAAGGTGGATTCCACGTTGGACCTCTTGTGGTAAAACTGTAGGTACTCTTCCCGGTGCCACCGGAAGAAGAGGAACGCCTTCTCAAAGAGGCCGCCGACCCCTCCCGTCGTGTTGCTCCGGAACGCCGCGAACAGGATGCCGCCCAGCTCATCGACCGCGTTGAAGTTCTCCTGGCTGGCGTAGGCCCGGTCGGCGCTGACTTCAACGATGGTGAAACCCTGCGACGTCGTCCGGGCAAGGTCCGGCAGCTGGGGACTGTCGGCGGAATGCTGTTCCATGATCTTAACGGCCGTGATGACGTTCGTTTTCACGCCGCACATCGCGTGACACGAAACCCAGGTCGCCTTTGTGCTTTCGTGGCCGTACTTTTTATTGAACCAGCGGGCGTGGCAATTCGAGCTGAACCCGGTCGAATCGACGGCGAAATCGACTTCCACGGCCGCCAGGGGTAGAGCGCTCAGTCGCACCAGTTCCGTCAGGATCGGTTCGGTCGCCGGATCGTCCAGCACGTTCAGAACGGAGTTGAAGTGCGGCGCCGCGGTCAGGAAGCCGGCGTCGCGGCATTCCTCAAGGTCGGATGACGAGCGGCGGGCGCTCATTCCGCCGTAGACCTTCATGCACGCAGAGTAGATGCCGTCTCGGACGGATAGCCGAGGGCGGCCCCGCTTCCCCGACGGGGGCGGCTCGGGGATCGTCTGGCATAGGTCGTGAAGCAGCCGCTTGACGTAGTAGCCTTCGTTGATCTGCGCTGCGTTGTAGTTCGGCCAATCCTGCGAGTAGGTCTTTTTCTTGGGCATCGGGCCGGGCTGGTCGCATTCAGCGGCGTGGCCGGCGGCTTGCTGCGCCCGGAAGATCGCAGCGGCTTCGATGTGCTTGCATCGCCCACCGTGAAGATCGAAATCCTCGCATGAACAAGACGGATAGAGGCCGTCCAGCGTGACGCGGTACTCACGATGGACGCCGGAAGCAGAGGCGACGTAGTAGCCGCCGTGCGCTTCACGGACCTTGCCTTCGGCCACGATATGCTTCGCCTTCTCCAAACGCACGTCCATCGGCCGCTCTCCCGGTAAACCTGTATCTACCGGGAGTATATAACGACGACCTATTGACGTTGTAGGTCAGTAGTAGATAAAATCTGTAGTGAGCGTTAGTCAGGAGACTCCATCATGGCGAAAGCGAAGCTGGAAATCGGCATGGTTCCGCTGCTGGGGTGTCGCTGCCGCTGCGGGCACGAATGGCTTCCAAGAGAGCCGGGGCGGCCGCTCGTCTGCCCGAAGTGCAAGAGTCCACGATGGGATATGCCGAAGAAATTTGAGCGCAAGTCAAAGGAATGAGCGGCGTCGTTGGCGCAAGTGAAGACAAAAATGCTCCCGTTGGGTGCTGAAATCGACTTACTTCTTCTTGTCCTTGTAACTGAGGAGCGGGACGCCGAGTTGGATGAAGATCGGCAGGGCTTTCTGAAATTGCGCTGAACCGTACTTCCGCTTCACGTAATCGGGGAAGTGTTGTGTCCAGTATTCGCCATGCAGCCACACTTTGAAATGTTCAAGCTCCTGCATGGGATAGGCCCACGGCCTGACGGTCCCGCGTGGATCGCCCGACGGGAAGGTGTACTCGTAAGGCACTCGCCGGCCCATCCAGGGCTTGTCCTGCCGGAAGGCGCTCCAGCGCATTCCGATTGAGCCGTCCAGTAGGTCGTATTGTTTCATCTCCAGGTCCGCCGGCCCGAAGATGTGTTCTGCACCGATGAGGATTTCCGCACCCTCGATGAATACGCACCAGTAGCCGGGCGGCAACTTGCGGCGGACCTGCATTACCCACACGACGCGGGCCGTGTATGGTTTCAGGGTCAATTGATAGGAGAAGTTCTCCGGGGGCGGATAGACCCCATACCTGCGCAGGCTGGGCAGGACTTCACTGAAGACCCACTTTTGGAATCTCTTGACTTCAGGCTTGCGCGTCTGCTTGAAGAGCAGTTTATACAGGCCCGGTTCATAAACCGTTAGCAGGTTTTGCTTTCCGCGAAGGGTATGCACTTCCCGTATACCCTTTTCGTCGGGGTCAAAGTCGCTCAACAGCCTACTCACGTTTTCAAGCCCGATCACATCGCACACGTCTTGCGCGACCCATTCGGGCTTTTCGGCCGTGCCGACGAACCGAACGCGATGCCCCTCGAATTCCCGATTGATCGGAGCTTGAGAGAACGGACCGGCGGGAAGCTGGGTGGACATGGTTCACTGTTTCCTCACAACGGGTGTTGAATCCGGCAGTGTATAGTTGTATAATCACTACAACGGACGTTGTAGCATTATTACAACGGGCGCTTACCCAAGTCAACCCCACAAGGAGCAAGGATATGAGCAACGCTTTCGGAAACCGGATGAAGCAACTTCGTGTGGCCAGGGGTCTGACCCTGCGGGAGTTTTGCTTGAGCAACAGATTCGACCCCGGCAACTATAGTCGCCTTGAAAGAGGACTCTTCCAGCCTCCGCAGAAGGAGACTCTCCTAGAGAAGTATGCGACGGCGCTTGGCTTGAAGCGTGGGTCGGATGAATGGCTGGAGTTCTTCGACCTCGCGGCGGCGGCACGAGGCGAAATCCCCAAGGACATTCTTTCTGACGAGGAAGTGGTGGGCAAACTGCCAGTCCTGTTCAGGACGCTACGCGGGGCCGCTATTTCCGAGGAGAAACTAGACGCCCTGATTGAAAAGGTACGGAGATCGTAAGCATGGCACTCATCGCGCCGTATCTCCCCTACGACAAGCTCCGGGCCGTCGCTGAAGAGTTCCTTGCCAAATACCACCCTTCGGGGGACATCCCGGTTCCCATCGAACGGATCGTAGAGTTTCGCTTCAAGCTGGACATCGTTCCGGTTCCGGGGCTACAAGACGAGTGCGATGCGGATGCCTTCATAACCAGCGACCTGAGCGAAATCCGGGTGGACCAGTTCATCTACAAAAACCGGCCCGCCCGGTATCGCTTCAGCCTGGCGCATGAGCTGGCCCACGTTCTTGTGCATCAAGACGTGTTTAAGGAACTCAAGTTTACGACCGTCGCCGAATGGAAAGCCGCAATATCCTCCATACCGGAGGATCAGCGGAACTGGATAGAGTGGCAGGGATACTGCTTGGGCGGCCTTATCCTTGTCCCGCCCCAGCCGCTCAAGGACCTGTTTGCAACGAAATGCGCGGAGGCGAAACGAGCCGGCGTCGAGTTGCGCGGGGCTGAAGATCGCCTTCGGAAGATTGTTCATAGTAATATGGCTAAATTCTTTGATGTGTCGTCGGACGTGATCGTCAGGCGGATGAACTACGACAAGCTGTGGACACAGAGTTGATGCGCCGCCCTCTCCCTTGACCCCCGCCGCCCTCCCGGCGGCCCCGCGCCAGAATTTGCTTGCCGCGCGGCCGGGGCCGGATAGTATGGGCTGGCGCGGCGCTGTGTCGTCAGTGGTTAAGCGGAGCAAGATTCTCCATTTCTTGAGGAGGGCGCGTCATGCGGCGGATTTCCCCGATCCTGGTTCTGGCTCTGGCCTGCTGCCCAATGCTTTCCTTCGCAGACGACAAGAAGGAAACGCGGTCGCTGACCGACGAGGCCGCCTACCTGGCGGCGAACAACGGAAAGGATGGCTGGGCGTCGGACGAAGTTGAGGTTAGCCGAAACGACGGCAGCCAAAAGGCCAAGGTAATTCTTCGAATGGTATTCAAGACGGACAAGGACAAGCCAACCGGCGAACTGCGGTTGGGCATGGCCTTGCCGAACGGCGCTGATGTTCTCGGAGTCGGCCCTACCTTCGAACTTGTTGAAAAGGACGGGAAGCGGTCCATAAGAATCAGCTTCGGCAACAGCACAAACGTGGTGGACTACACGCTCGATGGCGACAAGCTGACGGTGAAAGGCGGAGTGATCCACCGCTGGGCCGGGTGGGACGTGGATCTGACCAACGCAACTGCTTTCAAGCCAGGGGTCAAGTAAGGCACCGACCCGCCAGCAGCGGGGCCGCCACACCGGGCGGCCCGATTAAATGTGCAGCCGCGCGAATAAATGTGCAGCGGCGATTAAATATGCAAAGCCTTCTCGCGTCGGTTATTCCGACGCCCCGCCGGAAAATCCGGCGCGGCGATTGTCCTGCCCAGTTTGCCCGCGTCTTTATCGCTGTTTCCGCAAGTCCTGTCAATAAAGCAACTTGCTTCATTTCTCGCGGCCTTCGGACAATTGGCCCTGGAAGTGCTTTAGACGCCGGCGGGTTCGGCAAGGAGTGGTCGCAACCCCGACGAATCACGTCCGTTTTGCTGGCGCCGGAGTTTCGCCTGGGGCGCCCGACCACACCAAGCCCTAACGGGTGTGGCTGTCCGCGGAGGGGTCGAACGGGATCGAGATCCGCCCTTGGGCCCAGGATCTCGTCCACTCGACCCCTCCGGATGGGGGGGGGGGAAATCTCACGCAAAGACGCAAAGCGGCAAAGAAAAACAGAAGGCGGGGTTCCGAGGCGCGCCCACCCGGAACCCTGCCTTTCTTCTTCCGCGGCTCTTTGCGTCTTTGCGTGACATTCCCTCATCCGATCATCCGCTTTGTTAGATCGCCGTAGGCGTCGATGCGGCGGTCGCGCAGGAAGGGCCAGTTGCGGCGCACGTCCTCCAGCCGCCGGCGATCGCACGGCGCGATGACCAGCTCCGGCCCATCGACCGCGGCCTGACCCAGCACCACGCCGAAGGGGTCGGACACGAACGACGAGCCCCAAAATTCCAGTCCGCCGTCCTCCGGCCCGCCGCCCAGCTCATGGCCGACGCGGTTGACCGCCGCTACGAAGACGCCGTTGGCGACGGCATGGGCGCGCTGAATCAGCGTCCACGCCTCCCGCTGCGACTCGCCGAATTGCTCTTTCTCGCGGGGATGCCAGCCGATGGCGGTCGGGTAGAGCAGCACCTCCGCCCCGTGGAGGGCCGTCAGCCGAGCGGCCTCGGGGAACCACTGGTCCCAACAGACCAGGACGCCAATCCGGCCGAAGCGCGTGTCGAAGGCACGGAAACCGACGTCGCCGGGCGTGAAATAATACTTCTCGAAGTAGAGCGGGTCGTCGGGGATGTGCATCTTGCGGTAGATGCCGAGGAGGGCGCCGTCGGCGTCGAAGACGACGGCCGTGTTGTGGTACAATCCAGGGGCGCGCCGCTCGAACAGCGATCCGACGACGACGACGCCGGCTTCCTTGGCGGCCCGGCCCAGCCGTTCCGTCGAAGGACCCGGAATGGGTTCGGCCAGGTCGAACAGGGCCGGGTCCTGGCGCTGGCAGAAGTACGCCGACCGAAACAGCTCCGGTAAGCAGATAATCTGCGCTCCGGCGGCCGCGGCCTTGTGGATCGCGCCCACGGCCTTGTCGAGGTTGACGGCCGGCGACGGATCGCAGCGCATCTGGACCAGGCCGAGGGTAAACGTGTCGGACGAAGGCGCGTTCATGGGATTCCCATAAACAGAGAGGATTTGTTAAGTTTGGGCGCGCGGCGCATTGATTCATTGTAAGGGGCGAGCCGGGCCGCGTAAGCGCCCGGAGG
>DATKHW010000752.1:0-20546 GCA_035546275.1 Gemmataceae bacterium | reverse complement strand
GTCCGCGAGGCGGCCGCACGCATCCAGTGCGGCAACAACCTCAAGCAGATCGGCCTTGCCCTCCACAACTACCAGGAGGCGAACGGCCGGATGCCCGCACTGTACTACGTGTACCAGGACTCCAGCGGGGTGGGACAAGGGGGGCCCGTGCTCTGGGCGATCCTGCCCTACATGGAGCAAAACAACCTCTTTACGATCGCGAAGGGGTATGCCTACACGGAGGTGCCCCAGAACGGCGGCCCAGGATACATGTACGGCTGCGAGTACCAGCAGAAGAACTACCTGTGCCCCAGCGACCCGAGCGGGCCGGATAGCGGGCTGTGGTCCGTGGACGGCTCAGCCAACGATCGGGGCCTGTGGCAATTCGGCAATTACGCGGCGAATTTCCAGGTCTTCGGCATGCCGAGCGCCGGAGACAACGCAGGGAACATGAACGGCACGCCGGACCTTGCCAGCAGCTTCCGCGACGGCACGTCCGACACCATCCTGTTTGCCGAGAAAGCCCGCCATGGCGCGGACAATTACGACAGCCTGTGGGCGCACGGGGGCTGGTGCGTGCCGTACATGGCGGTGTTCGCTTACGGCTCGGCCGACGGCACGAGGGGTTACACCACGGCGGACACGGAAGGCGGCCCGCCCGTCCCGGGCACGGTGGGGCCGGCCTCGAAGTTCCAGGTGCAACCGCCCATTGGCACGGCTGATATGAGTCGGGCCTCGACGGCGCATACTGCGGTGATGAACGCGTTGATGGCCGACGGCAGCGTCCACGTTCTGTCGGGCAGCATCGACGCGGCCACTTGGTGGTGTCTGTGCACCCCCGCCCAGGGCGACATTCCGCAGGGCCAGTGGTAAAAGGGCGGGTGCGCCTCCCGAAGGAGGCAGGCGTTCCGGCTTCCTCCCCCCTTGCGGGGAGGAAGCCGCTCTGGGATGGCTGACATGATGTTCACGAATGGGAGACCGGCCTTGTTGCACCGCTTGATCCGGCCCCCGTTCCTCCTGGTTTTGCTGCTGGCCGCCGCCCCCGGTTGCGGGGCCCGGAAGGGCAACGTAAGCGGGCTGGTGAGCTACCAGGGCGCTCCGCTCCCCAACGGCAAGATCACCTTCATCTGCGAGGGCGGCGACAAACCGGTTTTGCCCGCCACGATTCGGGACGGGCAGTATGAACTCAAGGGAGCGCCGGTGGGGCCCGTGAAGATCACGGTGGCCACGTACAATCCCACGCCGCCGGTGGCGCCGCCGGCGGGCATCCCCCTGATGAAGCGGCCGGACGGCGAGCCGCCGCCGCCGGCCTCCAATAAGTACGTCGCGATCCCGTCCCGCTATGGCCAGCCCGACCAGTCGAACCTCAGCTACGACGTTCAGGCGGGAGACCAAGTGCATAACATCGACTTGCCGCCCTGAGCCGGAGCCGGACAGGGTCGGAACGAAAAGGGATCGGCAAAATCCGAGGGCCGGACGCCGTGCCCGCGCTGCGCGAAGCGCTGGAAAGCAATAACCACGACGTTCGCGTAACGGCGATCGAGCGGCTCGGCAATCTGGGCGGCGCGGCCGCATCGGCCGTCGAGGCGCGGCGGAAAGCGCGGCAGGACGACCCTCAAGAATCGAACCGCAAGGCCGCTGCCGCAGCCCTGAAGAAGATCACGGGACGGTCAAAGCCGCCGGAGTGACCTTTCTGCAAGGCGCGTCAATTCCACCGCGCCACCATTCCTCGCGCCTGGCCCAGCAGCTTCCGCACCAGGTCGGCGTCCTCTCCCGGCGGGGCGAGCTGCAAATACGCGTCCAGATGGTCGATCGCCTGGCCCGGCTCGCCGATGCGCATCAGCGTCGCGCCCAGGTCGCGCCGCTGCATCACGTCGTCGGGGCTGAGCCGACGCAGCCGTCGCATCACGCGCACGGCCCGGCTGAAATCCTCGGCGCGCAGATAAGCTCCTTTGAGGTTCGTCAACATCCGTATCACGACCTGACACAGCGGCGCCGCTTCCAGCGCCGCCGGCGTCGCCTCGAACTCCAAGCCGGCGGCTTGCCGCACCAGCGTTTCACAGTCGGCCGGCGTCAGCAGCCGGCCGCCGTGATACGGGTCGAAGAGGGCCTCCTCGCCGTCGGCCGTCGCCTTCGCCACGAAATGCCCCGGCAAGCCGACGCCGCTCACCTGCAGGCCCGCCCGCGCCCCCACCGCCATCGCCACCGCCGACAGCGTGATCGGAATGCCGCGCCGGCGGTCCATCACCTCGTTCAGATAGCTGTTGCGTGCGTTATAGTAGTCAGCGTCGTCGCCGCGGAATCCCATGTCGTCGAACAAATAGCGGCACAGGGCCCTCGTGCGCGCCTGCAAGCCGCCGCGCAGCCGCGGGCGCACCTCCCGCGCCATCGCGTCCAGCTCCGCGAGATAGGCTTCCACGTCCAGCGAGGGATGCTCGTCGCGCGCCAGGGCGAGGGCCAGCTCCGCCAGGTCGAGCGGGGCCGACTGATTCTGCGCCAGAAGAGATAGCGCGGCGTCCAGGTTCATCATGCTCTATTATACGGGATACGCGACCTGAACCTGTCCGCCGCCCGACGACGCCGGGGCAAGAGCGCTTGAACTGAGCGGCGCGGCCGACGACAATCGGCGGTGTGCGCGCCCATCCGAGGGGTCCATGGAACTTACGGTGCAAAATGTTTACGGCTTGCTGCTCCGCAGCAAGCTGCTGTCCGTCGACGAAGCCCGGGCGATGTACGCCCGCTGGCAGGCCGAAGCCAAGGACGCGGCCGGCAACCTGACGCGCTTCGCCTCGTGGCTGGTGGCCAACAAATACGCCACGGAGTATCAAGCGACGCTGCTGGTGCGCGGGCACGCGGAGGGCTTTTTTCTCAACGAGTACAAGATCCTCGACCGCCTCGGCAAGGGCCGCATGGCCGGCGTCTACAAGGCGCAGCACCGGCTCGGCCAGATTTTCGCCGTCAAAGTCCTGCCGCCGTCGCGAGCCAGCGAATCGAACCTGTTCGGCCGTTTCCAGCGCGAGGCGAAGCTGGCCATGCGGCTCAAGCATCCCAACGTCGTCCGCGCCTTCCAGGTCGGCGAGGCCGGCGGCCTGCATTATCTCGTTATGGAGTATCTGGAGGGAGAAACGCTGGAAGACGTGCTGCTGCGGCGCAAGAAGCTGCCGCCGACCGAGGCGGTGCGGCTGGTGTTCCAGGCGTTGCAGGGTCTGCAGCACATCCACGCCCAGGGGCTGGTCCATCGCGACTTGAAGCCGGCCAATCTCATGCTGGTCGGCACCGCGCCCGACTCCACCGCCCGCGCCACGGTCAAGTTGCTCGACATCGGCCTGGGCCGCGTGATGTTCGAGGAGGGGGGCGCGCAGGAGGACGAGGGGCTGACCGGCGAGGGCGTGCTGCTGGGCACGCCGGACTACATGGCGCCGGAACAGGCCCGCGACCCGCGCGCCGCCGACATTCGCAGCGACATTTACAGCATGGGCTGCGTGCTGTACCACGCCCTGGCCGGCCAGCCGCCGTTCCCCGACACGAACATCATCAGCCAGATGATCCGCCACGCCACGGAGCCTCCCAAGCCGCTGAAGGAATTCAACCCGGCTGTGCCGGACGGTTTGCAGCCGATCGTCAACTGGATGCTGGCCAAGGACCCGGCCGGCCGTTATCCCACGCCGGAGCGCGCCGCCCAGGCGCTGCAGATGTACCTGGCGGCCGCGGCGGAACGGCTGCACGCGCCGGAATCCGATCCGAATATGCAGTCGTATCTCAGCTGGCTGGAAGTCGAGGGGGAGAAGGCGCCGACGTCGCCAAAGTCCGACGCTGCCCTGGCCGCAGCGGCGACGCAGCCGACAGTGAATTTGCCTTCGTCGGCTGCAGCACCGGCGGCCGCCGCTCGTCCCGCATCTGCACCCCCCGCCGTGCCTGCGGCGGAGGGCGCGGCCGTCAAATCGCCGGAAGCGCCCAAGGCTGCTCAGCCGGCGGGCGCAGCGGACCAACAAAAGCAAGCGTCGCTCAAGCGACGCGACAAGAAGAAGCATCGCCCCAGGCCCGGCCCGGTCCTCGTCGCCGCGCCGGCGGCCGCCGCGGCGCCGCCCATCAACGTCGAGCTGGTGCCGCTGCCGCCGCCGCCCCAGCCGGCGCCGATCGTGGGGCCGCCCTTCAGCCGGCGCGATTTCGTCACATTTGGGATCGGCGTCGGCGCCGGCGCCCTGGTGACGTTCCTGGGCTGCCTGGTCGCTGTCCTCGGCAAACGGTAGGAGCCGACCGATGCGCATCCGTGCCCGCTGGTACGCCGACGGCGAACTGTGCGACATCGTCAGCCGCGACGGCCGCTTCGAAATCGTCGGGCCGCCCGACCCATCGGCGACGCCGGACCGCCGGGCCGATTGGGCCGCCCCCGGCTTGTTCGACCTGCAAATCAACGGCGGCGAAGGCCGCAGCTTCAATTCACCGCAATTGACGATCGACGGCATCCGCCATGTCGTCGAACTCTGCCGCCGTCACGGCGTCGCGGCGTTTTGCCCCACGCTCGTCACGCAATCCGCCGAGGCGTTGCTGCACGCCTTCGCCGTGCTGCGCCGCGCATGTGAAACGGATGCTGACATCGCCCGCGCCGTTCCCGCATTGCATCTGGAGGGGCCGTACATCAGCCCCGAAGACGGCCCGCGCGGCGCCCATCCGCGCCGCCACGTCCGACCGCCGGACTGGGACGAGTTCCGCCGCTTTCAGGACGCAGCCGGCGGTCGCATCCGCGTGGTCACGCTGGCGCCCGAACACGACGGCGCCCTTGGTTTCATCGAAAAGGCGGCCGCGTCCGGCGTGGTCGTCGCGCTCGGCCACACGGCCGCGTCGGGCCAGCGAATCCGCGACGCCGTGAAGGCCGGCGCCCGCCTGTCCACGCATCTCGGCAACGGCTGCAGCGCGATCTTGCCGCGGCATGAAAATCCCATCTGGGAGCAGCTGGCCGAGGACGGCTTGTGGGCCAGCGTGATCTGCGACGGCTGGCACCTGACGCCGGCCGTGGCGCGGTGCGTCCTGCGCGTCAAGACGCCGGCGCGAGCCGTGCTGACGTGCGACGCCAGCAGCCTGGCTGGTCTGCCGCCGGGGCGCTACAGAGAATGGAACGAGGAGTTCGAGGTATTGCCGAGCGGTAAAGTAGTCGTTCCCGGAACGACCTATCTGGCCGGGTCGGGCGTGTTCACGGATGCGTGCATCGGCTGGGCGGTGCGCCATGCAGGCGTCAACCTGCACGACGCAGTGGACATGGCTGGGGCGCGGCCTCGTGAATTGCTGGGGCTGGCGGAAGGGCTAAGCGACCTAGTGCTGTTCGAGCAGGGCGCGGAGAGCGCGTTCCGCGTGGCGGCGACCATCGCCGCATGACCGTCGGTTTATTCTTCAGGGGATGCTCTTTTCTTACGCGGAAGCAGAAACAGGGTCGCGCCCGGGCAGCGCTCCAAGAGTCCCGCCGCAGACGGCCCCCAATGCAACCATCCCTGTCGGCGGCGGCGGCCCAGCAGGGCGACCGGGCCGCGGCGTCGTATACCCCGCTAGCGGCGCGCCGAGGATGGCGCCGGCGAGAGCGCCGGCCGTCAGACCGATGAGCAAGATGAAGTGGTAAAACTGGGCCAGCGGTCCCCGTATCCGCAGGGCGAACAGGAAGAGAAAGGCCGCCCCAAACCCTCCACCCACTAGTGCGCACAGGAACGAGCCCAGGAGCGCCGGCCCCAATGAGTCAAATCCCCGGACCACCGCGTAGCCGCCTGCGCTCCCGACGCATGTGCCGAGGAAAATTCCGGTTCCCAAGGCCGCGACGCTCCAGGCGCGGCGCCGCCGCTTTTGGCTGAATTCTTTCTCCGCCTTGATGAGTTCCTCGTCGCCTCCCGGATCCACCGGCGCCCTGTGCCCCTTGAGGAAAGGCGATGTGGGATGCGGAACTCGCTGCGGAGCGCCACATGCCGAGCAGCCGACGATCAATCCGGCCGACTCCTCGCCGGCATAGAAGATTCTGGAACATCGAGTACAGCGGACGCGCATCATGGCAGAAGTTGATGGGTTCCACGCTGGACGAAGACCACGCTTATACTAAGACGGAATGGCGGACACAACAAGCGAGGGGATCATTGCGCGCCCGCCGAGGTCGCTGAACCGGGCGGTGGCAGTCGCCATGACGGCCGGCCCTCGCCAGGCGCTCGCTTTGGTGGACTCCATCGCCGCCACGGGCGACCTCGACGGTTATCACTTGCTCCACGCGGCGCGCGCCGACCTGCTGCGACGCATGGGCGCCCGCGAAGAGGCGGCGCGGAGCTACGCTCGTCTCCTCCAGCTGGCCGCCAGTCCCAGCGAGCGCCGGTTTCTCGAACGAAGGCTGCGCGAGGTTCGGCCGGAGGCGTGAACGGCGGGGTCCGTCATCGCCGGGCGGTCCCATCGGCTCCCCACGGCGGCGGCTGTATCGAGCGGCGTCACTTCTTGATGAAGACCCTGCACTATCCGCCGAGCTGCGCCGCCGCATGGCGGTAATTGGCCAGTTTTTGGTCATTGGCCACACTCTGAACACCCGGCGCCAGGTAGGCAAACCGACGGAATGCGGCGGCCGATCCCGTGGGCCGGCCCATGCGCGGCGATTTACACAATCGAGAAGGCGTCTTGCATGTCGTGGGCCGGCGTATCCGGGCTGTCCTTGAGCGGCGAATGGCGAAGCGAGCGCGAGGCGCTCCACGCCGGACCCCGGCGGCGCTGGGGCGGACGGCGGCGGGCATGGCACACGAATTGCGGAAGCCGCTCGCGTCCATGCAGATGCTGGTTCAGGCGCCCCACGAGGGGCCTTATCTTGGCCGCCGATCGGCCGGTGGGCGGGGCTGTTCTCATGGCGCGGTCGTCGCCGCCAGTCGGCGCCAGGAGGAATCATGCCAAGACTGCTCGTGGTGGATGACGAACCGAACATCCTCTACTCCTTCCAGAAGACGTTTCCCACCGACGGCCTGGAAGTCGTCACGGCCTCCACGGGCCGCGAGGGGATTGAGACGGCGCGGCGCCAGCCGCCGGACGCGGTGATCCTCGACGTGCGCCTTGCGGACATGTCGGGCTTGGAGGTCTTCGACGCAATCCGGCGGATCGACCCGCGCGTGCCCGTCGTCCTCATCACGGCCTACGCCGCCACCGATACGGCCATTGAAGCGATGAAACGCGGCGCCTTCGAGTACCTGCTCAAGCCGCTCGATTTCCACCAACTGCGGGAGGTGATCCAGCGGGCGCTCGAGTTGAGCCGATTCCGTCACGTGCCGGCCGTTTTCGACGAGGCGGAACTCGCGGAGTCCGTGGAAGGGGTGGAGCGCATCGTCGGCCGCTCCCTCGCCATGCAGGAGGTGTACAAGGCGATCGGTCGCGTGGCGCCGCGCGACGTGCCGGTGCTGATCACCGGCGAAAGCGGGACCGGCAAGGAGCTGGCGGCCCGGGCCGTGTTCCACCACAGCAGTCGGCCCGCGGCGGCTTTCCTGACTCTCAACTGCGCCGCCATCCCGGAAACGCTGCTGGAAAGCGAGCTGTTCGGCCACGAGAAGGGCGCCTTCACCGGCGCCGACCGGCGCCGCATCGGCAAGTTCGAACAGGCCGACAAGGGCACGCTGTTCCTCGACGAAATCGGGGATATGACCTCGGCCACGCAGGCCAAGGTGCTGCGCGTGTTGCAAGAGCAGCGCTTCGAGCGGGTCGGCGGCGAGGAAACCATTCAGACCGACGTCCGCGTGATCGCCGCCACCAACAAAACCCTGGAAGGCGAAGTGAGCGCCGGGCGCTTCCGCCGGGACCTGCTGTATCGGCTCAACGTTTACACCATCCACCTGCCGCCGCTGCGCGAACGCGGCGACGACATCCCTCTCTTGGTGGAGCACTTCGTACGCCGCAGCGGACGAGACCTGGGACGGCCGATCCGGTCGGTGGCCCCCGAGGCGATGGAGCGGCTGCGTTCCTACGACTGGCCGGGCAACGTGCGCCAGCTCCAGAGCGTGCTGAAATACGGCCTCATCCAGGCCCCGGCCGACGTGTTGACCCTCGATTGTCTGCCGGAGAGCCTGCGGTCCGGCGTGCAGCCCCGGCCGCAGCCGCCGCTGGCCGCGACGGGCGGCGTGGACTTCGCCGCGTTTGCCAACGCCCTGCTGCAAGCCGGAGAATCCGACATTTACCGTCGTGCCTGTCTGGAAATGGACCGCGTCGTCCTGGACGCAGTGCTGCGGCACGTTCAGGGCAACCAGTTGCGCGCCGCCGCGCTGCTTGGCATCTCCCGGACCACGCTCCGCGCGAAGCTGCGGGCTTTGGGTATGACCGCCGACCGAACGCTGTTTTCCGAGCCGGAGCGGACGGAATAGCTCGTCGCCCGGAATGCGGTCCTTTGGCTAGAATCTGGTCAAGCCGCCCCGCCAAACTTGAATGTTTTTCGGCTTTTTTCAGAAAATCCGCAAGTAGCTCGATCCTCCCGTCGATATATCTCGCAGAACCCCGCATCTCTGCGCACATCCCACGTGGCGACATGGAATAGGAGGCCGGCGCTCATGGCTTGCCGACGGTTGCTCGCGCTTGGAGCGCTGCTGCTGAGCGGGTGTTTGTACCATGCCACGGAACACACGGACGAGGTGGTGTGCGCGCTGACGGCTCACCCTTTCGACGTCGCTCCCACCGACGCGCTGGAGACGGCGCCGGCGAAACCGCCGGACAAGACCGGCTCTGTGATCCTTGCGCCGTCCACCGACGTGCAGACGGCGGCGCTGATGGCAGCCGATCAGCCGGCGCCGCCAAACCGGCTGCCTCCTCCGAAAGTCCCTCCCGAGGTTCCGGGCGAGGAGACGCCCCTGCTGCCGAACATCAAGGCGTTGCCCAAGGAACAGCAGATCGCCGCTCTCCGCAAAATCTACGGGCCGCTGCCGCAGTTGCCGGACGAGCCCAAGGCGCTGCCCGGCCCGGACGGCCAGCCCTATACGCTGACCCAGCTGCAGCGGATCGCGGCCGGCAACAGTCCGACGCTGAAGCAGGCGGCCTCCGACGTGCAGGCCGCCCAGGGCGCCCTGGAAGCCGCCTGGGCCTACCCGAACCCAACGGTTAGCTATCAAGCGACCCCGTCCAGCGACGGCACCACGCCTACCACGCAGGGATTCGTGATCGACCAGACGATCCGACCCGGCGGCAAGCAAAAACTCGGGGCGGCCGCCGCACAGAAGGCCCTGGAGAACGCCCAGCTCGCCCTCAAGCGGGCGCGCAGCGATCTGGCCACGCAGGTGCGCCAGGCCTATTTCGCGCTCTTGGTCGCCAAGGAAGCCGTCCGCGTCACCAAGGCCATGGCGCACTTCACCGAGAGTATTTATCTCTTCCAGGAGGACCAGGCGGAAGCGGGCCAGGCCGCCAATTACGACCCGGCCATCTTCCGCGGCTGGGCCTGGCAAGCGCAGGTGGCCTACCTGCAGGCGGTGCAGAACTACCAAGCCGCCTGGATGCAGCTCGCCGCCGCCATTTGTGTGCGCCAGCTGCCGCTTACCGAGGTCGCCGGCCGCATCGACGCCTTCATCCCCTATTTCGACAGCGACCAGGTGCTGGCCCGCGTGCTGCAGAACCACACCGACGTGCAGATCGCCCGCAACGGCGTCGAAGCCGCCAAGTACAACCTCAAGCTGGCGCAGATCACACCCTGGGCTCCCGACGTGGATTTCCAGATCGGCGTCTTCCACGACTTCGCCGTGCCGCCCCAGGGGACGACGGTGACTTCGCAGGTCGGCGTGCCGATCCCCATCTGGGACCAGAACAAAGGCCCCATACGATCCGCCGAGGCCGCCCTGGTGCGGGCCAAGGAGGAGCAGCATCGCGTCGAGATGGTCTGGAGGAGCACGCTGGCGACCAACTATGCCAATTACAAGAACAACCTCATCGCCCTGGAGTACTACCGCAAACACATCCTGCCGGACCAGATTATCGCCTACCGCGGCGTCGATGAACGGCGCCGCATTGAGATCAACGCCCTGTCGCTGGTGGACCTGTCCACGGCCCAGCAGAACCTGGCCGTGAGCGTCACAACATACCTAGGAGTCCTCAGCTCGCTGTGGAGCTCCGTGGTGAGCGTGGCCGACCCGCTGCAAACCGACGACCTGTTTCAGCTGGCCGAACAGCGCGATCTGCCGCCCTTGCCCGACCTGGAGCATCTGCCGCCGCTGCCCTGCAACCATCCGTGCGCCGCGGCGCCGGGCCCCGTCTTCCTCGAAAGGCCGGATAGCTGTCCGCCCCCCGCACTGCCTCCCGTTTTGCAAACCAAGGCGACGACCCTGCCGACGGCGGCCGCTTCCAGCACGCCGACGGCGCCGGCAGGCCCCGTCGGCGACTCGCCGGCCGCCCCGGCCGCTGGCAAGCCGGCCGCACAAAAACAACCCGAGCCGCTCCGCTATCCGCCGCCTCCGGCCCCCGGCTCGGCGGCGGCGCCGCCTCCGGCCCCCGGGGTTTTCCGAAACCCCTGGCAATCGACGCCGCCGCCGCAGCCATAAGCGGTCCGGAAAACGCATGGATCAGCTCGAAATAGCGATCCCGAAAGGGAGGAATCGATCATGGCCCGCACGGCCTGTTTCTTGACGGCCCTGGCATTCTTCGCAGCGGCGCCGCTGACGCCGCAAGGATTCGCGCAGCAGCCCCAACCGGCCCCGGCGCCCCCCTCCCTCACCCTCCCCCCTCAGGGGAGGGAGGGAAGGGTGGGGGGCGACGCGTCTGAGTACAATCCCCTACCGGACCTGCCCCGGCCGCCGGATCAGCCGGCGTCGCTGCTGGCCCCGGCGCCGGCCAACCCTTACGAAGGCGCCCCGCTGCCCGGACCTTATTTTGAACGGGATCCGCTGCTCGATTCCCCGGAGTTTCCGCCGCCCGGTTGGTTCGCCGACGCGGACATGCTCATCACCCGCCCCGTCGTGCTGAACCACCTGACCAACGCCAGCATCGCCGGCGGCGCCCCCGACGTGGTCAGCTTGCCCAGCGCCCCGATGGACTGGACGGTCGCCCCGCGCTTCGAGGTGGGCTATACGCTTCCCTCCGGCTTCGGCTCCATCGGCCTCGCCTACCGATTCTTTGTGGACGAGGGGACCGGCGCCGTGATGGGCTTCGACGCCCCGGCCGTGCTCAAGAGCCGCCTGGATATAAACACCGTCGATTTGGATTACATCAGCCGCGAGCTAACGCCCTGGCCGCTGTGGAACCTGACCTGGCGTTTCGGCTTCCGGACGGGCTGGATCTATTTCGATTCGCAAGCCGACGAGCCGTTCGCCGCAGCCGCGGCCGGCAGCGGCGTCTACGAGCTGCATACCAGCGACAGCTTCGTGGGCTTCGGCCCGCACGCCGGCGTGCTGGTCGATCGCGGCTTCCAGGGGACGGGGTTATCCCTCTACGGCAAGAGCGATTTCTGGATCAACCTGGGCCGCATCAACCAGGGCTTTTACGAGGTCACGACGACGCCCACTCCCACCGGCCCGCTGACCGAAGCGACGGGCGTGGGCAGCGGCCAGTCCGTGCCGGTGCTGGACCTGGAAGCAGGGCTGCACTGGCAGCCGCCGCGGCTCTGCTACACCGAATTCTTCCTGGGCTGGCAGTACGAGTACTGGTGGAACGCCGGCCGATTCAGCGGCACGCCGGACTCCCGCGGCTCCCTCTTCGATCAAGGCGTCCTGCTGCAGGCGGCGTTCCATTACTAACGCATACGGCGAGCGGCGCGGCCCTGGCCCAACTCTGACCAGTGACCAATTCCTGTGACCATTCTCTGGTCCCAGGCGGCCTTGGATCTCCATCCCGTCCAAGCTCTTTCTCCGATCTTGTTTAGCAATCATTACTTGCATCGCAGCCGTTTTCGAGGCCGCGGCCTGGCATCGTCCGTGCATGGCCCGCGGCCGCTGCCCTGGCGAGCGGCCGGCGTGAGCCGGCTGATTCTTCCTCCTGTCAGCCGTTAGCCGTCCGCTGACGGGCGCCGGTCGTCAGCCGGCTCACGCCGATCGCGCGCCGAGGCTGGGGATTGCACGACGAGAGGGATCCACATGCTGCACCGTGTCATCGGCTGGGCGCTGAACAACCCGCTCATCGTGATCCTGTCGGCCCTGGCGCTGGTAGGCGTCGGCGTGTTCTCGTTCCTCCACGTCAACGTCGAGGCCTACCCCGACCCGTGTCCGGCCATCGTCGAAATCGACACGCTGGACCCGGGCGCCTCCTCGGAGGAGGTCGAGCGTCTGGTCAGTGTGCCGATGGAAGTGACCTTCGCCGGTATGCCCCACCTCACCCGCGTCCGCAGCAAGTCGCTGTTCGGCCTGTCCGCCACGTGGCTGCAGTTCGACTACACCTATACCTACGAGCAGGCCCGCCAGGAGGTCATCAACCGGATCGCGGCGCAGCTGCAGCCGCTGCCTGCCGGCGTGACGCCGCAAATCTCGCCCGAGTCGCCGACCGGTGAAATCTACCGCTACACCCTCAACTGCCCCAAAGACGCCGACGGCCGCAACATTTACACCCTCAACGACCTCAAGGCTCTGCAAGACTGGGTGCTGGAGCGCGAGTTCCGTCGCGTGCCGCGCATCGTCGATGTCACCAGCTACGGCGGCGCCGTCAAGCGCTATGAGATTTACCCCGATGCGGAGCGGCTCAAGCAGTTCGGCGTCACCCTGCCCCAGCTGCAAACGGCCCTGCAAAACGCCAACGCCAACGTCGGCGCCGACGTGGTAATCCAGGGCGCCGTCGCCATGCCGGTGCGCAGCGTCGGCCTATTCGGCGGCGGCGAGGACCCGGTCAACCAAGTGCTGGGTATGACGGACCCCGATCCGAACGCAGCCAAGACGCTGGAGGAGGCGGAGAAGGCCAAGGCGCCCAACGCCGAACAGCTCAAGGAATTGCAGCGGCGACGCCTGGCGACTGCTGCGGCCGGCAAGCTCCGCGAGGAGGAGAACCAGCGCATCCTGGAGATCCGCCAAATCGTCGTCACCTCGATCAACAACCGCGACATACTCCTAGAAGACCTGGTCGAGGGCGGCCGGCTGCCCGAAGGCCAGCACCCTGGCGAAAGGGGCGTGGTCATCGGGCATCAGACGCGTCTGGGCCGCATCCAGATGAGCAAGCCGCAGGCGGCCAGCACGCCCACGGGCGTTCACCGCGTGGTGGACGCCTCGGGGAAGCTCATTTGGCGGGACGAGCCGGACGACGTGGAGTGCATCGTGCTGCTCCACAAGGGCGACGACTCCCTACCCGCTCTTCACGACGTGGAGGATAAGGTAAAGGAGTTGAATGACCCGAAAATAGGGAAGATGCTGCCCGGCGTATTCATCGAGCCGTACTACGACCGCACCGACCTCATCAACATCACCACCGACACGGTGCGGGAGAACCTTTTCCTCGGCATGATGCTGGTGTCGGTGATCCTGCTGATGTTTTTGAGCAACGTGCGCAGCGCCGTCATCGTGGCCATCAACATCCCGCTGGCGCTGCTGTTCGCCTTCACGATGCTCTACCTGCGCGGCAAGTCGGCGAACTTGCTTTCCATCGGCGCCGTGGACTTCGGCATCATCGTCGATTCCTCGGTCATCGTGGTCGAGAACATTTACCGGCACATCAGCTCCGGCGAATACATCAATTTGCCGCTGAAAGAGCGCGTCCTGCGGGCCTGCGTGGAGGTCGAAAAGCCGCTGCTGTTCTCGACGCTCATCATGGTGTGCGCCTTCATCCCGCTGTTCGCCATGCAGGGGCCGGAGGGGCAGCTCTTCGGCCCGATGGCGGACACTTACGCCTTCGCGCTGGGCGGCGCCCTGGTGCTGGCCGTGCTGTTGGCCCCCGTCCTGTGCCTTCTGTTTTACCGCCGTCTCCGGCCCGCCGAGGACAACTTCCTCGTGCGCTGGATGAAGGGGAGCTATTTGCGACAGCTGGACCGCGTCTTGCGCCACCGCTGGATCGCGCTGGGCCTTTTCAGCACCTTGATCGTCTTCACGGCGGTGTTCGCCGTGCCCCGGCTCGGCCGTGAGTTCATGCCGGAGTTGGAAGAGGGCAATTTTTGGGTCCGCGGCGCCTACCCTTTCAACATCTCCCTGGAGGCGTCCACGAAAGCCTCCGCCGAAGCTCGGGCGATCATGGCCTCGTTCCCGGAGGTGGAAACGGTGGTCAACGAGATCGGCCGGCCGGACGACGGCACGGACTCCGGCGGCTACTTCAACAGCGAGTTCTTCGTGCCCCTGCGGCCGGAGAGCCAGTGGCCTGCCGTTGTGGAGCAGACGGGCTGGCGGCGCTGGATCTGCGGCCCCAAACGGCCGCGAACCAAAACAGAATTGGCCGACGCGATCTACCAGGAAATGACGCGCAAAATCCCAGCCGCCGACTGGAACTTCTCGCAGAACATCCGCGACAACGTCATGGAGGCGATGTCGGGCATCAAGGGCAACAACTCGGTCAAAATCTTCGGCCCGGACCTGGAGAAGCTGGACAGGCTGGCCGAGCAGGTGCGCGACCGGTTGCGCCTAGTGCGGGGCATGACGGATGTCGGCGTCTTCAGCGTCAAGGGCGCGACGAACCTCGACTTCCGCGTCGATCTGGCGAAATGCAAGAGGTGGGGCGTCAGCGCCGCCGACGTCAACAACGTCATCCAGACGGCGCTGGGGGGCAAGGCCCTCTCCACAATGACCGAGGGGGAGAAGACCTTTGACATCACGGTGCGCTGGCCGCTGGACCGGCGCGGCAGCGAGACGTCGATCCTCGACATCCCGGTGGACGTGATCAACAATCAGGTGGTGCTGAACAGCGGCCCGTCGCCGACGCCAAACGCAAGCGGCAGCGGCGTCGTGGGGCCGGCCGTGCCCGGCAGCCAGGTGAACACCGGCAACCCGATCACGAACTCTCCGCGGCTGCGGCTCCGCGACCTGGTTTCGCCGCTGGGCAAGGACGGCCGGCCCGACCCCAACGGCAGTTTCGAGCGGGCCAGTCCTTCCACGATCTACCGCGAGCAGGGCCAGCGGATGGTCGCCATCAAGTTCAGCGTCCGCGACCGCGACCTCGGCGGGGCCGTGGACGAGGCCAGAAAGGCGACGGCCGACCTCTTCCATGCCCCGTACCACGTCGTCTGGAGCGGCGAATTCCAGGAGGAGGAGGAAGCCGAGGCGCGGTTGATGTTCATCATCCCGGCGTCGCTGGCGCTGATCTTCCTGCTGCTTTTCATGTGCTTCCGCTCGTTACTGGACTCCTTGCTGGTGCTGGTCAATGTTTTGGACCTGTCGGTGGGCGGCGTCTGGGCGCTGTACCTGACCCACACGAACTTCAGCATCTCGGCCGCGGTGGGCTTCATCTCCATCTTCGGTGTCGCCGTCATGGACGGCCTGCTGTTGGTGTCCTACTTCAACCGAATGCGGGCGCACGGCCTGCCGATGCGGGAGGCCATCATGCAGGGCGCCGAGAAGCGCGTGCGACCCGTGATGATGACGGCGTTGACGGCGATCTTCGGCCTGCTGCCGGCGGCGCTATCGACGCAGATCGGTTCGCAGACGCAGCGGCCGCTGGCCATCGTGGTGGTCGGCGGCATGATTACGACGCTGTTCCTGACGCGCTACCTGATGCCGCTGCTTTACAGCTTCTACGGCCATCGGACGCCGCCCGCCGGCAGCGGCGGAATGGCGCACTGACCAGCAGGGCCGTCGCCGTCTGCGACGGCACGATGGCCGACGACTACGGTGTTATGACCGAGCCAATCTACATAATAGTGTACATCGAGCTGTTCCTCACCGCCTTGGTCCTGTTCATTGATCGGGCGGCGCCTCGACGACCGCACCGACTTTCGACGGGTCGCGGCGATTCGGGGACAGACCTCTCGCCGGCCTCGGGGTTGGAGCAGGTGCAGCGCGCGGTCGAGTCGTTGACCGGCAAGGAACGCCGATTCCTCCGGCGCTGGATGGACGAGCGCCGGGGGCCGGACGCCGAGTGGTTCGAACACGCCATGCGGCCCTGTCCGAGTGCCCGAGATGAGAGGACCATGTTGGCGCCGGCGCCTCGGTCGCGTCCTCTGTAAAACGAACGGGACGTAACGAGTCCCATCGTTGGCCCCCCGGCGACCAGTCGCCTGGTCAAAATCTGACCACCGATGCAGGCGCAGCAGCGCCGGACGCGGCGTCTCTATCCCAACTGTTTGCTCAGGCTGTACTTAAGTCTCACACGGTTTCTTGTTCCCACGTTGGCATCCTCTGTGCATGGCCGGCGCTGGCAAGCTCCAGCATCCCGAACGATGCGAACACTCTCGAGCGGGGATTCTCCCATGGCTTCGATCGAACACCCTCTGACCATCCTCGTCGTCGATGACGACACGACGCTGCTGGAAGTGCTCGGGCGCGTCCTGAAGCGCGACGGCCATACCGTGGTGCAGGCCCACGGCGTCGCTGAGGGATTGGAGACGGCCGACAAACAGGCTCCCGACCTGGCGCTGATCGATTTGTCGCTGCCGGACGGCGACGGCGTGACCCTAGCCGACCGTCTGCGTCAGCGCTATCCCAACTTGCCGCTGATCCTCATGACCGCTTACCCGATCCGGGTGCGGGAAGACCCGATGATCGCCAGCCGCTTCCAGCGTGTGATGATCAAGCCTCTTAACCTGGAAGAGCTTCGCCAAGCCGTCCGCGAGAGCCTGAGCAGGGCGCCCGCGGTCGCAGCGTCCGAGACGGCGCCCATGCCTTTCTCCTCGGCGGGGAGAGCAGTTTCGGATTCTCCGATCGCCCACGGAGGCAGAGCGATTGGAGGCGACGGCGCAACGGCGGTCCCCTCGACGCTGCGACCTCACGATCGATGGCAGTGGCTCAAGTCGGGGGCGATGGTCGCCGTCGCCCTGCTGGTGCTGGCCGCGTTCCTGGTTTACATCTCCGGCGTGCCGATCCCCGGGTTGTCCGCCGGCGCCGAAACCACCGCAGCGCCGCCTCCGTCCGTCGCCGCCGGCGTGAAGCTGGTGGACAATATGCCGCGCACGATCTCCGTGCCCGATGACGTGAAGACGGCGCTGGGCATCCGCAAAATGAAAAAGGACGCCAGCGGCAAGGAGGTTTCTTACGACGAGGTCTTCACAGCGGAAAAGCCGACCGAGACGCGGCCGATGATCCTGACTGGCTCGACGGCGCTGGACCCCGATCACATCGTGCACCTTCGCGCCCGCTTCGCCCCGGCTCAGATCGTGCACATCACCACCACCGACGAACAGGCCCGGAAACACAATCGCTCCACCCAGGGGATGCCGTCGCACCAGCTGCGCAACGGCGACATGGTCGAAGAGGGCGACGTGCTCGGGGAGTTCTATAGCGACGCCGTCGGCTCCCAGAAGAGCGCCCTCTTCGACGCGCAGAGCCAGTACACGCTCGACAAGGGGACCTATGAGCAAGCCAGGAGGGCCCCCTCCACGACGCCGGTCTTCCTCCAAACCTGCAAGCGGGCGGTGGAAGCGGACATCAACCACATCAACCAGGCGAAGAATACGCTTATCACATGGGGCATCGATCCGGAGGACGTGGATAAGATCATCAAGGAGGCCACGGAAAGCGCGGGCGACGACGCCAAGATCGCCCAGGAGAAAGAGAATTTCAAGGATTGGGGCCGAGTGCTGCTGAAGGCCCCCAAGTCCGGCGAAATCGTGGAACGCAACATCCCGGAAGGGGAACTCATTCAGGATCCGACGATCAGCCTGTGGCAGATCGCCGACATAGACAAAATCCTGATCGCCGCCAACGCCTCCGAGGACGACCTGACCACGCTGGTGAGGCGGCAGCAGACCGGCCAGCAGCTCCAATGGACGGTCGAGACTGTCAACCAGCCGTTCCCGCACAAGTTCTATCCGATCGACGACATCGGCGCCCTCATCGATGCCAATCAGCACAGCGCCTACGTCAAGGGCTACATCGACAACCCCGGCGGCAAGATGCGCGGCGGCCAACTGGCGACGGTTTCGATTCCCCTCGATCCGCCCAACGACGTGGTGGAAGTGGACGTGAGCGCCATGGCCGACGACGGCTCGGGCCACACCTACGTCTTCGTTCAGGACAAGGCGAATCCGTCCCAGTACACGCTGCGGCGCGTCCTGGCGACGCGGCGCTTCGACAAGGTCGTTTACGTCAAGAGCCGATTCCCCGACGCCGCGGACCTGTTCCGGCGGCTCGATGTGAACCAGGACGGCAAGGTCGGCCTGGCGGAGTTCCCGGCGCTGTTCAGCGAGCGCGACCTGGAATGGCCGACGCGATTGAGGAAGGACCGCAAGGCCCAGGAAGAGCTGTTCAAGAAGTACGCCGGCAAGGACGACGACATCACCGTGGATCAGCTCGCCGCCCTCTTGGCGGACGTGCAAACGCAGGTTGAGCAAGAGAACAGCGAGCAGAGGCTGCAGCCGCTGCAAGAGCTGCATGAGAACGACAAGGTCCTCGTTTCCGGCGTCCTCGAACTCAAGAAGGAGTTGGAGGACCAGGAATCCGACGCTGGCAAATAAACAGGATCCCCGCGCTCGCACTTGGGGTCGGCGGATAGAGAGGTCGCCATGCTGCATCGCGTCATCGCCTGGGCGTTGAACAACCCGCTCATCGTCATCCTGATGGCCCTGGCCCTGCTCGGCGTCGGCGTCTATTCGTTTCCGCAACCGATCGGCAAGGTCAACGTCGAGGCCTATCCCGATCCCGCCCCCGCCATCGTCGAGATCGACACCCTCGACCCCGGCGCCTCCGCCGAAGAAGTCGAACGACTCGTCACCGTGCCCATGGAAGTCACCATGGCCGGCATGCCCCATCTGGCCTACGTCCGAACCAAGTCCCTCTTCGGACTCTCCTTCATGCGGCTGCAATTCGACTACGGCTACCCCTACGAACAAGCCCGCCAAGAAGTCATCAACCGGTTGGCGTCGCAGCTGCAACCCTTGCCGCCCGGCGTCACGCCCCAGATTTCCCCCGAATCCCCTACCGGCGAAATCTACCGCTACACCCTCAGCAGCCCCAAAGACGCCGACGGACGCGACATCTACACCCTCAACGATCTCAAGGCCCTGCAAGATTGGGTCCTGGAACGCGAGTTCCGCCGCGTGCCGCGCATCGTCGACGTGACCAGCTACGGAGGCACGGTCAAACGCTATGAGATTCACCCCGACGAACGACGTCTCAAAGAGTTCGGCGTGACCTTGCCGCAGTTGCAGGCGGCGCTGCAAAACGCCAATCAGAACATCGGCGCCGACGTGGTGCTGCAAGGCGACGTGGCCCTGCCCGTACGCAGCGTCGGCCTGTTCGGCGGCGGCGAGGACCCCGTCAATGCCGTCTTGGGCATGACCGACCCCGACCCCGAGGCGGCCAAAGTCCTGGATGAGGCCCAGAAGGCGGGACGGCCCGACGTGGATCAGCTCAAAGAGCTGCAACGCCGACGGCTGGCCACGGCGGCTTCGGCCAAGCTGCGTGAAGAGGAGAACAAACGCATCCTGGAAATCCGCCAGATCGTCGTCACGTCGATCAACAACCGCGACGTTCTCTTGGAGGACTTGGTCGAAGGCGGCCGGCTGAGCGCCGGCGACAAGCCGGGCGAGAAAGGCGTCGTCGTCGGCCATCAGACGCGCCTGGGCCGCATCCAGATGAGCAAGCCGCAGCAGACGCGGACGGCCACGGGCATCCATCGCGTGGTGGACCCCAACACCGGCCAGTTGCGGTGGCGGGACGAGACCGACAAGGTGGAGTGCATCGTTCTCTTGCACAAAGGCGACGACTCGCTGCCGGCCTTGCGCGACGTCGAGAAGAAGGTGGCGGAGCTGAACGACCCGGCCACGGGCAAGATGCTGCCCGGCGTGTTCATCGAGCCCTACTACGACCGCACCGATCTCATCAACGTCACCACCGACACGGTGCGCGAAAACCTCTTTTTGGGCATGACGCTGGTGTCGGTGATCCTGCTCATGTTCCTCAGCAACGTCCGCAGCGCGGTGATCGTGGCGATCAACATTCCGCTGGCGTTGCTGTTCGCGTTCGCCATGATGTACCTGCGCGGCAAGTCGGCGAACTTGCTTTCCATCGGCGCCGTGGACTTCGGCATCATCGTCGATTCGTCCGTAGTGATGGTGGAGAACATCTACCGGCACATCAGCTCGGGGGAGCGCGCCCACCTGCCGCTCAAGGAGCGCATCCTGAAAGCCTGCATGGAGGTGGAGAAGCCGCTGCTCTTTTCAACGCTCATCATGGTGTGCGCTTTCCTGCCGCTCTTTACGATGCAGGGTCCGGAAGGGCAGATTTTCGGGCCGATGGCGGACACCTATGCCTTCGCGCTGGGCGGCGCGTTGGTGCTGGCGGTGGTGCTGGCCCCCGTGCTGTGCTTGTTGTTCTATCGCAACCTGCGGCCCGCCGAGGACAACTTCCTCGTACGATGGCTGAAAAACAGCTACCTGCGGCAGCTCGATTTTTGCCTCCGCTATCGCTGGGTGACGCTCGGCGTGTTCGCTACGCTGCTCGTCGGCACGGCGGTGTTCGCGGTTCCTCGGCTTGGGCAGGAATTCATGCCCGAATTGGAGGAGGGCAATTTGTGGGTGCGCGGCACGTTCCCCCTCAACATCTCTCTGG
>DATKHW010000751.1:0-4264 GCA_035546275.1 Gemmataceae bacterium | reverse complement strand
GGCCCCGTCGGCGGGGCGTCCGTCTTCGACCGCGGGCCGCAGCGCTCCCGCGAGGAGATGCAGGCCTTCTTCCGCGAACAGTCGGAATTGCTCAGCAGCGAGGGCGTCGCCTGCGTGCTAACCGATTCGGCCAAGCCGTTCGGCCTGCTCGACATGACCGGCGGCTTCAACGGCAAGGATCGCCCCAGCGCCGTCAACCGCACGCCGCGCCTTTTCGTCGCCCACCAGCACTACGCCATGCTCTACCGCCTCGCCACGCGGCCGGCGCCGGAAAAGACGCGCGTCGAATTGGAGATTCATAATGAGTATCTGCCGGCGACCGCCGTCAACAACACGATCGGCGAAATCCCCGGCACGGACAAGGCCGATGAGGTCGTCGTGGTCGGCGCCCACCTCGATTCGTGGGACCTCGGCCAGGGGGCGACCGACAACGGCACCGGGTCGGTGGTCGCGCTGGAGACGGCCCGCGCCCTGGTTAAGACCGGCCTCAAGCCGCGGCGCACCATCCGCTTCATCCTCTTCACCGGCGAAGAAGAGGGGCTGCTCGGCTCCAAGGCGTATGTGGAGAAGCACAAGGACGAGATGCCGAAAATCTCCGCGTGCCTCGTCGATGACACCGGCACCGGAAAAATCACCGGCTTCGACGCCAAGCAGCGGCCCGTCTTGCAGTCGATCCTGGAAAAGGAGCTGGAATCGCTGAAGGATCTGGGCGTAACGGCGTTCGACACGCCGTTCATCGCCGGCAGCGACCACGCCTCGTTCGACCGGGCCGGCGTCCCCGGCCTGATGGCCCGCCAGGAGATCGCCGGGTACCGGCTCAACCACCATTCGCCGCTCGACACCGTGGACCGGGCCATTGAGCCGAACCTGGTGCAGGCGGCCCAGGTGATGGCCGTGACGGCCCTGCGCATCGCCGACCGCGACGAGATGCTGCCCCGCGACAAGGTCGAGGCCGCACCGCGCAACCCGGGCGCTGGGCCGGGGGCGCCGAACCCCGCCCAACCAGGGGAGAAGAAGCCGGAGCCGAAAGACGCCAAGCCCATGACGCCGGACGACCTCGGCAAGCTGGTCGGCGTGAGCGATCCGCACATTTCGCCGGACGGCAAGTCGATCGCCGTCATCGTCGGCCGGCCCAACTACGACGCCAACCGCACCGACACGGAATTGGTCCTCGTGGACATTGCCACGGGCAAAAAGCGCGTACTGACGCATGATCGTCATGGCGTGGCGCGGCCGCGCTGGTCGCCGAGCGGCGACCGCCTCGCTTTCGTGGCCTCGGCTGGAGAATCGAAGGAGGCGAAGCATCAGATTTTCGTCCTGCCGATGGCCGGCGGCGACGCCATGCGCATCACGGATTCTCCCACCGGCGTGTCCGATTACGCCTGGAAGCCGGACGGCTCGGCCATCGCCTACGCCGCCCCGGACGAGCCGGCCAACAAGAAAGAGATCGAGAAAGGCAACGACGCCTTCGAGGTGGGCAATAACGATTTCACGCTCCAGGCCGCCCCACAGCCGGTCCACCTGTGGGTCATCGCCGCCGAGGGCGGCAAGGCACGGCGGCTGACATCGGGTTCGTGGGGCCTGACGACGGTGCCGCCGCCCGGCCCGCCGGCCTCGCCGCTGAACTGGTCGCCGGACGGCAAGTCGATCGTGGTCGTCCGCCAGGAACGGCCGCAAGACGGCGACAACGATTTGACGACCGTGCAGATCGTCGATGCGGAAACCGGCAAGATACGGCCCCTGACCGACCGCAAATCGCTGGAAAGCTGCCCGCTGTATTCGCCCGACGGCAAGCAGATCTCCTACTGGTACCCGCGCGACGGCGACCCGAACAGCGTCAACGAAATCTGGACGGCCCCGGCCGCCGGCGGCAAGGGCGTCTGTCTAACAGGCCCGGTGGATCGTTGCATCCTCTACGCCGCCTGGGCGCCCGACGGCAAATCGCTGCTGATCGGCGGCCACGACGGCACGCACGTTTGCATCTGGGTGCAACCGGCGGCCGGCGGCCCGGCCCGCAAGATCGACCTCGGCAAGGTTTGCCCGTCGTGGTCGTATCAGATGGACGCCGTCATCGGCCCCGGCGGCGGTGTGGCCTTCACCGCAACGGAGCCGGACCATCCGACCGAGTTGTACTATCTCGAGTCTCCGGATCGCGCTCCGCGGCGGCTTACCGATTACAACGCGGAAGTCGCCGGCCGCTCGCTCGGCAAGATGGAGACGACGACCTGGAAGGTCGGCGGTGGCTTCGAGGCCGACGGCATCATCGTCTACCCGCCGGACTTTAAGCCGGACAAAAAGTATCCGCTGGTGCTGCTGATCCACGGCGGCCCGCAATCGGCCTCGGTCGAGCGCTTCGATTCCTTCGGCCAGATCATCGCGGCCAAGGGTTACGTCGTCTTCGAGCCGAACTACCGCGGCAGCGACCACCGCGGCCAGGCCTATCAGCACGCTATCGTCGGCGACTGGGGCAAAGGACCCGGCGAGGACGTGATGGCCGGCCTGGACGCCCTGAAGAAGCGCGGCTTCATCGACGAGTCGCGGATCGCCGTCACGGGCTGGTCCTACGGCGGCTACATGACGACGTGGCTGATCGGCCATTACCACGACTGGAAGACGGCCATCGCCGGAGCGGCCGTGACCGACCAGCGCGACATGTACAACTTGTCCGACGGCAACGTGCAGATGCGTTACGAGCTGGGCGGCTCGCCGTGGGTCGGCGAATTCGACAAGGAATACCGCGACCAGTCGCCCATCACGTGGGCGCGGGAGATGAAGACGCCGACGCTGATCCTGTCGGACACCGGCGACGCCCGGGTGCCGATCACGCAGTCGTATGAGCTGTATCATGCGCTGAAGGACAACAACGTGCCGGTGAAGTTCGTGGCCTATCCGACGGGCGGCCATTTCCCCGGCGACCCGGTGCGGCAGCGCGACGTGTTCCGGCGCTGGGTGGGGTGGCTGGATGAGCAGATGCGGTGAGGATGGCGGGGCGCGCCGTTAGCGGCCGGCAGTGCATTCGCCTTTGCTTTCGTAAAATGAACACGAGTGAAGTCAGGGCCAATTCGTCAGGATGACACATGGCAAGCCAGACTCTTGGTCCACGCAAGCGGCGCACCCGACAACACGTGATCGCCGATCTCGGTGTTCACCACATGGAGCGTTTCATTCTGGAAGAGGGCCACACGGCGCAGCGGCTCGGCAGCGATTACGGCTACGACCTTGTCATGTGGACTTTCGATGGACAGGGCTACGCCGAGCCGGGCGCCGTTTACTTCCAGTTGAAGGCCATGGAGACGCTGGAGGAAAGCGGGACAACCTACCTGTTTGACCTGGACATTCGAGATTACAACCTGTGGGTGAGGGAAGAGGCGCCTGTTTTCCTGGTCCTGTTCGACGCCACGCGCCGACGTGCGAACTGGCTCGCCGTCCAGCAATACTTCAAGGCGGACCTTGCTCGTCGCCCGAAGAAGGGAGCGAAGAGCGTCCGAATTCGAGTGCCAAAACGACAGGTCGTGAACCGGCGCGCCGTCGCCAAAATGCGCGAACTGAAGCGGGCGACGATCCGTCAGCAGCAAGCGGAGGAATCATGAACCGAACCGAAGTAACTTATGGCCAACTGGACAAGGTGCTGCGTTCGCTCGGTTTCACTTGCCGCCCCACCAAGAATGATCCGCCCGGCCGCATCTACGAACATGAGAAAACTGGTGCGGTGATCATGCTGCCTGAATTCCCCGATAGCGATCCGGTATTCGAGCATCATCTGGTCGCCGCGCGAACTGAACTGGATAACTTCGGCCTCGCCGATCCCTCGGTGTTCGCCGCCAAAATTCAGAAAGCGGGATGAGTCGGCCATCCGGGTCGGAAAGGGCGTCGGAAGCCGTTACGGTTCGGAAACAGCCGACGCCGCGTGCGCAGTTTGTAAGGAAGGGACGGAATGCTGAAAACCTACACTGCTAAATACACGAGAATTCGGTCCGGTTACATGGGCCAGCTGGTTGAATGGCCGGAAGTAATCACCGAGGGAAAAATCTGGAGGATTGCCGCGAGTCCCTTCAGGATGCTCTGCAGGAAATGATCGCGGCCAACCGTCAGCAGGAAAAGGAACTCCCTGTGCGAGGCGGCCTCTTCGAACCGATCCGGGTTGAGGCGTAGAATGTCCGTTATGGCGAGGCATCCCAACAAAGAAATCGAAAACGCTCTTAAATATGCGAGGAGCAAAAGCTGGTCAGTTATCAAGTCCCCCAAGGGACACTGCTGGGGGATG
>DATKHW010000750.1:0-2928 GCA_035546275.1 Gemmataceae bacterium | reverse complement strand
AGCAATACGGCCTTGAGCGGCAGGGCGACGACGAGGAAACTAAGGCTGTAGCTTTTTCCCGGCCGGCACACAGCGGTCAGATCCAGCTCGCCGCCGGGGAAAACGATCTCGCCCGCCTTCTTGCCGTCCACGAAAACGACGGCGAGGGAATCGACGTACTCCGCCCGCAGGGCGACGCGGCGATCGGTCCAGTCCGCGGGGACCGTGATTTCGCGCTGATACCACGCCGCTGTGATGCGGCTCAGATCGGCGTCCTTCCAGCTCGGATGGGGATAGAGCGTCTGGCAATCTTCCTGGTCGTATTTGGCGCGCCCCGGCCAGAAGCCGGGCGCCTTGAAATAGCCCCAGCCGTCGGCCGGCACGCCGTCCGCGCCTTCCTTTGCCGGCTGCCAACGCCAAAGGCCGTTCAGACAAATGCGCTCGCGGGTATCCGTCTTCTCGCGCTGAGCTTTGTCCAGGTCCCACACCGCCTTGACGCCGGGCGGAAGAACCACGTCGGCCGCCGTCGCCGCGTTGAGCGGCACGAACAGCCCCAGCACCGGGACCAGGATGCTGCATCGCCTGGTGTTCCAACGCATGGCAGCCTCGCAAGGGGCGAAGGGATGCTTGCGAGCGCAATCGATTTCATCGGACGGGGACCTTGATCGGAGAGGACGTTACAACGATCTCCCGCGCTTCCCCCGGCGGGTCCGGCCGCACCCACGCTCGCAGCGTGATGGTTAGCGTATACTCGCCGGGCTTCGTCCAGTAGAGGTAATGCACATCGCCACGACCGCCATAAGCGAGCTGATGTATCTCCAGATGGTCCGTGCCGCCCGGAGCGATGCGGACTTCATCCAGGTGCGCCAGCGGCGGCTCGGCGCCCGGCGCCGAATCGTCGAGGACGCCGGGGCCGAGCAGATCCATGAGGAGTCGCGTGTTCTCGTCTTTGAAATCGATTCGCAGCGGCTCTCGGTCGGGGTTGCGCAGGTCCAGCGCCAGCTCGACGGGAATGGGCGTCAGGGCGCCTCTCCCGGGCGGCTGCGCGACCGGATAGATCGGCTCCGCTCCTTCCTTCGGCCCGCGCGTTGCGCCGTCGGCTGATTTGGTCATCGCCATTTCGGGACGCACCATCATCGCCTCCGGCGGGCCAGGCGCGAACCGTTCCGGAAGCGACTTCAGCGCGACCGTCAACTGTGGGGCGATCGGGATTGGCGCCGAGCCGGACCCGAACCAAGTCGACAGACAGAGCAGCACCGACGCCGCCAGCGCCGCCGCCGCCCACAACCGCCGTCGCATCGGCTGGCGCACCCGCTGCGGCGCCGCCTCCAACCGCGACCACAACCGCTTCAGGCGTTCCGGTTCCTGCTCGCGCTGGTCGAGCAGGCCGATCAGCTGCACCGTGTGCTGGTGCAAGGCGTCGCAAGCCGGGCACGCCTTCAAATGACGGCCCACGGCGGCGCGCGTCGGACTGTCGGCCTCGCCGGCCGTGTACAGGTCGATCCAATCCGCCGCCTGATTGCAGGTCCACTCGCTCATGGCCGCCCCTCCGCCGCGCGCTAGACTGTGTTTGAAGGATGGGCCAGGGAGGATTTTGTAGGGTGGGTCGAGCGTCAGCGAGACCCACCAGCGCCGATTCCATCCGTTCCGGTGGGTCTCGCTTGCGCTCGACCCACACCCTACACCTACACCCTCGGCCCGAACCTTCAAACAGGTCTTAGCACGCTCCGCAGCAGCTTATAGGTCCGCGACAGCAGGCTCTTGATCGTGCCCACCGGCCGGCCCGTTTCCGCGGCGATCTGTTCACATGTCTTGTCGCCCTTGTGTTTCATCTCCAGCAAGCGCCGCGTTTCTTCCGGCAGCCCCGCCAGCGCCCGGTCCAGCTCCGCCAGCCGCTTGTGCTGTTCCTCCTCCTCTTCCCGCAGCTCCGCCTCGGAGGGGACCGATCCGACGTCGGGCGCGGCCGAGGGGTCGAACAGCACCGGCCGCTTCCTTCGCAGCCATTTGCCACAGCAATTATGGGCGATGCCGAACAGCCAGCTCGAAAAATGATCCGGCAGCCGGCCGGCCTTGAGCGAGCGATACGCTTCCAGGAAGGTTTCCTGCACCAGGTCCTCGACCAGGTCCGGCCGCAGCACCCGCTTGAGGACGAAGCCGCCTATCGACCGATAGTAGCGCTGCGTCAGCAGGCGGAAGGCGTCGCCGTCGCCGGCCGCCGTCCGGCGCGCCAGGTCCGCGTCCTCCGCCTGCTGCGATTGTCGGTCCAGGGTTCGCGCGTCCATGACCGGCATTGTGCCGCATTCCGCGAGGAATTGCACGCCCCGACGCGCCTCAATCGTTTGGGCGAGCCGGGGGCGTAAGCCCCCGGTTGGCAGTTTCAGCGATTGCGATTTTGTCCGGGGGCTTACGCCCCCGGCTCGCCCAGCCGGCCTTACTTGGCCAACTCCACGCGGGGCTGGACGGTCGGCACGTTGTTGACCGCGAACACCACCGTCAACTGCACCGACATCTCCTGCTCCCCGGCCGCGATGGCCAGAGCGGCGTCCCGCGCGGCCGGGGCGGCCTTGGCCTCGAACTCGTACCGCACCGGCGTGTAGCCCGCGCCCTCGCTGATCGACTGCACCAGGCCGACGCCGACGCCCAGGCCGCTTGCGTACAGGTCGGCCTTCTTGCGGGCGTCCTGGGCGGCCTTCAGACGGGCCTGGTCCATCAGCTTGTCGGGGTCGGAGCAGCCGAAGCTGACGCCCATGTTGCTGTTGGCGCCGTTGGCCACGAGGCCGTCCAGCACCGTGCCCATGTCGTCCAGCTTCCGCACCGTCACATTCAGCGTGTAGCTCGTGGTGAAGCCGATCAGCTCCGGCGCCTTGTCCTTGGGATAGATGTATTTCGGAGCGACGTTCAGGCCGGTCGTCTGCATGTCCTTGGGATCGACGCCGTTTTGCTTCAGGA
>DATKHW010000749.1:0-7121 GCA_035546275.1 Gemmataceae bacterium | reverse complement strand
CGCCGACGCATCCGTGAGGTCGGCTACAAGATATCCGCGTGGCGACGCAGCTGCTCCGCCGTCCGGAGCAGCTCATTGCGGATGAACGCTTCCAGCAGTTCGTCCACCGTCCTCGGAGGGTTTCTTAGATTCACGCGTTGGAGGTGAACGGCCTTGCAAACCGCCTCGGGGTCCAGGCCGAGCAGCTCGACGACGAACTCGTCCGGGTCTTGACTCTGCAGCCTGTGTCGGGCCAATGCCTCGGCAGGGAAGTGCCGGAGGTTGCGAGTGACAATCACGTCGACGCCGCCGACGATCGCCGCTGCGACGACGTGCCGATCCCCTTGGTCGATGTCCGTGAGCGTTGGGATGAGATGTTCGTAACCGGTGACGAGGCAATCCCCCGCATGGCGGTTCATCCGATCGCGCGTCCGCTCCAGCTGCTCGCGCGTGAGGTCATTGCGATTGGCCAGCAGGTTTCGTATCCACTCGTCATGAATAGCGGCCGACCACTTTGCCTGAACCAGATCGACCTGCGCCAGCCACATAAAGAGGTCGCGCACGGGAGCCGGGTAAAGGACGTTGGCGTCGTAAAGTGCAGTGACCAGGGCCATGGGCGAATGGTAAAGGAAGGACGCCCCCGGGATCAATGAGATTCCGCGACGCCCAGCATTTGCGGGGAAGGCGTCTCAATATCCCATGCCAAGTTTCTGGGCATCCTCGGCGAGTTCGGCGAGAACCTTGGCCCGCTCCTCCTCTTCCTGCTTCTTGTAGCGGAATAGGTCGTCGGCCTTGATCCGACGGTGCTTGCCGACCATCCGGCAAGGGATCTTCCTGGCCTCCAGAAGCCCGATCAGGTAGGGCCGGGAAACGTTCAGCAGGGCCGCCGCCTCTTGCGTGGTCAGTTCGACATCGTGTGGTACGAGCGTCACGGCTTTACCGCTGGCCAGGTGCTGAAGGAGATCCATCAAAAGCGGAATCACCTGCACCGGAATTGGAACGGCCTTCTCGGCGGCGCCATTTGGCCCGATGACCGCTTGGAACTGCAGCGGCTTATTCTGGAGCCTTGCACGCGACAGGACGGACCTGAGAAAGGTCAGCGATTCGGCGGCCCGGTTGGCGTCCTTTTTCGTGGGAGCGATAAAAGTGCTTCTTGTTGAGGTTAAGCCCATAACATTTCCTCCTTTTGAAGCTCAGCGACATCGATTCGGCCTGTCACAAGCGCCTCAAAGGAGTCCACGCAACAACTGCGCAGCGTCGCGAGTCTCTAACAGCAGTCTACGCAGCAAATGCAGCAAATGCAATAGGTGAAACGCGAGTAGGGCCCTGGTCCGGTTTCCGCCGACGCATCCGCGAACATAGAATGATGAAGGGTATCCATTGCCTCGCACGGAGAAGGGCGGCCGTGACACGAACATCCCTGACCGGCCTGGTCGTTTTGTTCGCCCCTGCATTCCTTTGGGCAGGCGATGTCAGCGCTCCGCCGCCGGCCCCGTTCTCCGCCAAGTCGGCGCGCGTGGACGGCGAAACGCTGATTCTCACCGACCTGCAACAAACGGACCCGAAGGCCGATCGGAGCAAGCTCGCCGGGCGCGTGCTGATCGACGGCGACGGCGATGCAAAGCTCGGTCTCTTTGCGCTGAAGGTGGGCGTCGATGTGCAGCAGGCGGCGCCGTTTATGGGTCGAGAAGGGCCGGGCGGCTCGATTCTGAAAACGCCGCCGCCGATGGATTCCTCCCCCGCAGTCAATTTCGTGCCGTTCTACGCGCCGGTTCGTGAGACGCTGACCGACCTCGACGCCAACGGCGCGGTCAGCCGCATTCGACATGTGACCATCCGCACGATGCGTCTGGAAAGCGAACGGCCGTAGAGCGATTTCACCCCGGCTTGATCGCCGATTGGACCCGCGACGAGTTCTCCACCGCCGCTTCCGTCTTCAGCGCACATTCCACCGCCGCGAACACCGAATCTCCCAGACCGCGTTCGCAGATCGAATACAGTTCCCGCCGGCAGACCTGGAACGCCGCCACGATGTGCGGGTCCCACTGCGTTCCCGCTCCTTCCAGCAGGATCTTTTCGAGCTGCTCCGTCGGCAAGGCGGCCCGGTACGGCCGGGTGTGCATCATGGCGTCGCACGAATCGGCCACGGCCAGGATGCGGGCCTGCAAGGGGATTTCCTCGCCGGCCAGGCCGTCCGGGTAGCCGCGGCCGTCCCAGCGCTCGTGGTGGTTGCGCACGCCCGGCCGCAGGTGCTGCAGCGCCTTGATGTGGCAGACCAGGCGGTCGCCGATCACGGGATGTTCCTGGATATGAGCGGTCTCTTCCGGCGTCAATTTGCCCGGCTTTTGCAGCACGTCGTCGCGGATGCCGATCTTGCCGACGTCGTGCAGCAGCCCGGCCAGGTAGAGATCGCTCTGCAGCGCGGCCGGCACGTCCAGCTGTCGCCCCAGCCGCACGGCCATGCGCGCCACCCGTTCGCTGTGGCCCCAGGTGTAGGGGTCCTTGGCGTCGATGGCGGCCGTCAGGCAGCGCACCAGGCCGAAAAGCGATTCCCGCAGTTTCTCATAGACCTGGGCCTGCTGGCGGTGGTTGAGCAGCTGCCGGCGGGCCAGCTGCATCAGCTTGAGGTCCACCGCTTCGTAACGGCGGCGCGGGTGAAAGCTCAGGGCGGCGAGCCAGTTGCCGCGCGACCGGCTGATGCGCACCAGCGCGGCGCTGACCGGCCACGGCGTCGCCGGATGGGCCGCCGGATCGAGGAACGACCGCAGCACCTGGCCGGCGCCGCCGGAGTCGGCCAGCACATGGTTCATGAATTCTTGCCGCCAGGTGGGGGACAGCTCCGCAACGCCGAGGCCCTCCGGCGCATCGTCGGTGCCGCCGGGATGCCAGAAAACGGCGTCGGCGCCGAGCGCTTCCTGCACCGATGTCAGGACAAGACGGATCTGCTGCGCGGCCTGGGCGGCCTGCTGCAGCTCGGCCCCGAACCGTTCCAGCACGTCCAGGGCCGCTTCCGCCGTCGGCGGCCAGCCGTCTGTTTTGCCGCTTGACACGCCTCTGTCCTCTGTCCTTGTTGAACCCGACAAGCGCCCTGCCGTGGACGCGGCGGCGACCGCAGGGTGGGTCGCAAGACCCGCCAGCGCCGATTCCATCCCTCACGGTGGGTCTTGCGACCCACCCTGCGACTGTCCTTAGAGCGTCCGGAAGAAAAGGTGTCTGGAACTGTGATTTTAGAGTTCCAGACACCTTTTCTTCCGGATGCTCTTAACGTCCGCCTACCTGCAGCAGCCCCGACGTCCGCACCAGATCGCCGTAGCGTGCGTCCTCCCGCAGCGACGCCAGGTCGTCGTCGCTTTCCATCTCCATCCAACCGTAGCCTTTTTCCAGCGCTCGGCACAGCATTCGGAACGCCTCCGCCTGATCCCCGTCGCCCCCCAGCAAGGCGTAAGTCGATGCGGCCTGATACAAGGTCGCGCCGCCGTTCGGATCGAGCTGCTGCGCCTTTTTAATGTCCGCAAGAGCGCCGTCGCGCATCCCCAGCCGCGCCCGCATCACCGCCCGCGCTCCGTAGGCCGCGGCGAACTCCGGATACAGCTCCAGCAGCCGGTTCAGCGGCGTCAGCGCTTCGCGGTTGCGCTTCAGCAGCTGCCCCAGCGCCCGCGCCTGGTCCTGCAAGGCCGGCACGGAATTCGGATTCCGCTTGATCGCCTCGGTGAAGTCGGCCACGGCGCCCTCGCCGTCGCCGTCCGCCGCCCGCGCCAGGCCGCGGGCGATGTACCCCGCCTCGTCGTCCGGCGTCAGCTTCAGCACGCGATCCAGGTCGCGCCGCGTGGAAACGTCATGGCCCATGCGCTGATGCACCGCCGCCCGCAGGTAGTAGAGCAACACGGCCTTCGAGCCAAGTTCCTCCGCCTGATTCAGATCGTCCAACTCCGCCAGATCGCGGTGCAGGCCTTCGTAGGCCTGCGCCCGATTGAGGAAATAATCGGCCCGGTCGGGGCGCAGCTGGATGGCCCGCGTGAAGTCGGCCTCGCCGTCGGTGTACATGCCGCGGCGCAGACGCATCAGACCGCGGTTGGCGTAGGCGGCGTGGAAGTCGGGCCGCATGGCGATGCAGGCGCTGTAACAGCCGACCGCGTCGGCGTCCTGGCCCAGCTCGTCGATGTAGCCGTCCAGGCAGCAGTTGCCCATCAGGAACTGCACGGCGAAGTTGTCCGGCTCTCGCGCCGCCACGGCCCGCAGGGAATCCGCCGCCGCCCCCAGCCGACCCTGACCCGCCTCTTCCCGCGCCAGCAGATACACGTCGGAGTCGCCGCGCACCGGCGCCGCCGCCGCCGTCTCGCGCAGCTGCTTCGCCTCTTCCGCATGGCCCAGCCCCGCCTGCAATTCGGCCCGCTGCGTCCACAACGCCCGCGGCGCCTGGCCGGCCGGATAGCACGTCTCCGCCAGCCGATTCAGCCGCAACGCCTCGGCGAGATTCGGGGCGCCGGCTTCGGCGGACGCCAGCAGCACCAGCGCTTCGCCGAGTTCCGTCTGCACTCGCGCCTTTTCCTCTGCCGAAAGGCGGCGAAACGACGACTGCTCGCGCCAGCGGCCGTCGGCGTCCACGTTGTAGCGGTCCACGGCCCGGCGGGCGGCCTCGCGGCCCTCGGCCCGCTCATCCATGTCGGCGGCCCGGGCGCCGAGCAGCAGGCGGGCCGTGCTGTAGTCGTCGCGGAAATGCTGCAGTCGATCGGCCGATTCATACCGCGCCAGCTGTTCGCCGCGCCAGTACAACCCCGCCGTCAGCAGCAGCAGCAATACGCCGGCCACGACGCCGATGCGAGTCGCGCTGATGGCCCGCGGATTGCGGCGGAGCCATTTGCCGAGCCGCTCGCGCAGCGACGGGTCCGGGGCGTAGCGCAGCGGCAGGTGCTGTCCTTGGCGGTCGAGATCCTCGCGCAGCTCGGCGGCGGTTTGGTAACGGCGAGCCGGGACCGGCGCCAGGCAGCGGCGCAGGATCGAATCGACGGCCGGCGTCACCGCTCGGTTGCGCGATCGGGCCGACGGCGGCAGCCGCAGCCGATCCTGCATCATTTTTTCCAGCGCCCCGCTCTTGCCGTCGCTCCGCTCTCCCAGGGGAAGCGGGGCGATGGGATGCTTGGGGAACGGATGACGCCCGGTCAGCATCTCATAGAGGATGACGCCGAGCGAATAAACGTCGCTGCGGGCGTCCACGTCCACCGGTCGGCCCTGGTAAGCGGCGAGATGCTCCGGCGCCATGTACGGCAAGGTGCCGCCGACGCGGGCGCCGACCCGCCCCTCACCCCTCTCTCCATCGGATGGGGAGAGGGGTAGGGGTGAGGGGACGTCCTCAGCGAGGTTGAAATCGAGGAGCATCGGTTGCCCCTCGTCGGTCAGCAGGATGTTGGCCGGCTTCAGGTCGCGGTGCAGGATGCCGCGTTCGTGGGCGTGGGCCAATCCGTCGGCCAGCTTCGCCCCCATCCACAGCACGGCCTCGACGTAGCTCATTCCCTCCAGGTTCCGCAGCGTGGCCAGGGGGATCGGGCCGTCCACCGGCGCTTCGGGCTGGGTTTCCAGCTGCGCCGACGGCGACACGGGGGCGGACGCGCCCCCGCTCTGCCCTTCCCTGGCGTGGGGGGAAGGTTGAAGCGGGGGAACAAGGCCGCTTTTGGTGCGGCGGGTGTTCAGCGTGCTGACCAGGCCCTTGCCGGAGGCGGGCAGCGATTCGCGCAGGCCGAGGTCGTCCAGCACGTCGGCCAGCGTGGTCGCGCCGCAATACGGCATGACGACGGCGTGCAACGGGCCGGCCTCGTGGCGGGAATAGACCTCGACGATGTTCGTGTGATGCAGCCGGGCCAGTTTCTGCGATTCGGGATAGCAATCGGTGGAGATCTTGAGGGCCACCAGGCGGTCGGCCAGCTCCCGGTCGCGCGCCAGGTAGACCCGGGCGAAGGCGCCGCGGCCCAGCTCGCCGATGAGGCGGAAACGGCCCAGGAACTCCTGGCCCACCTGCGGGAAGGCGACGATTCCCTCGGTCAGCTTGGCCAGCTTCGCATCGGTATTATCCGATTCCCGGCCCAGGCGGACGGGGCCGGCGTCGCGGCGCGAATCGCCCCAGGAGTCGGGGCCGGCGCCCGGGGCCAGGACGCCGAAGGCGAGCGCGGCGCCGTCGGACGGCGTCAGACTGTTGCAGCGACTTCCTTCGGTTCGATCGACGTTTGCCTGCGGCATGTTGTATCCCGGGAAAGGCCCGCAGCACTGCGAGCGCCGCTCCTCCGGCGCGGTACGGAGGACCCCCCTGGGGTGGTTGCGGCGGACCATCCGCAAAGAACGGTAGCTCGAAAAGAGAGGGGGGGCAAATCGGGGAAGGGGCTTCGGCTTCCGCCCCGGAGGGGTGCGTGATAGAAATATCTCACGCAAAGACGCAAAGAGCCGCGGGAGAAATCGCTTTTGCGTCTTCTGCTTTGCGTCTTTGCGTGAGATCATGAACGGAAGCTGGGGAACTAACGTCTTGGTCATTTCGTCCAAACGGGGAAGAACCTCCGTATCGAGAAAGCGAGTGCATATGAAACATCTGCTGGCATGCGGCGTGCTGTTGGCTGCGGCGATCGGGGCGTGGGCGGCGGACGACGGTCCCAAGACGTCCAAGGAGGCCCTCCAGGCCCTCAACGATTTCATCGGCGCATGGAAAGGCAGCGGCGGACCCGACAAGCCGAAGCCCAGCTCCAGCGACCCCATCTGGAAGGAAAACCTCGAATGGACCTGGAAATTCAAGGGCGACGACGCCTGGCTCGTCATCAACTTCAAGGACAGCAAAAATTATAAATCCGGCGAGATGCGCTACCTGCTCGACAAGAAGGTCTACCAGCTGACGCTGACCGACAAGGCTGACAAGAAGACGGTTTTCGAGGGGCCGCTGGACACGGACAAAAACGAGCTGACGCTGGAGCGCGTCGATCTGGACACGAAGCAAACGCAGCAAGTGGTCATGAACACGGCGGCGGAGGGCGTGCGTTTCATCTACCGCATGGCCCACAAGGACGAGGGGTCGTCGCTCTACCACAAGGATTTCCTGGTGCAGGCGACGCGCGAGGGCGAGTCGCTCGGCGCGACCGAATCGAAGAACATCTGCGTGGTCAGCG
>DATKHW010000748.1:0-3921 GCA_035546275.1 Gemmataceae bacterium | reverse complement strand
TGCTGGCGTCGCTGATGCTCTACATGGGCGGCCTCTTCCGCGACTTCATTTTCTCCGTGGTGATCGGCAAGAACGTCGGCGGCGGCCCGTTGCAAGCGTTCTTCGCCGTGGTCGGCCGCCAGGCCGGCGTCGGCCCCACGGAGTCCGCGCCGCACATCGCCAAGGACTACCCCTTGTGCGTTCTGCTGCAGCACGACACCGCCCACCTGGAAAGCAACGCGGCGCGCTATGTCTTCGGCGCCTTCGATCCGATCTTCCGCTGGGTCATGGGCCGCGTGTTCGACCTGATCCCCGACATCGACCGCTTCGACCTGACGCTGTTCGTGTCCGAAGGCTTCGATGTGCCCCTCGGCCAGCTGTTCGTGACGCTGCTGATGCTGATCGGCTATCTGCTGCCCTGGGCCGTGCTGGCTTATTATTTGCTCAAATGGCGCGAGGTCGCGTCCAACAACTAACCGCCCTCGGGGTCCGGCCCATGACGCAAATCCTGTGGTACGTAGGCTTCGCGGGCCTTGCCGTCCTCTTGGCGGCCTGGTTCATCCTGACGCACGTCTACTTCCGCCCCCTGGCCCACTTTATCTCCTCGACGTTCCTGGGGCGCGGATCGCCGACGGCCGTGTCGGAGGCGGTCGCCAAGAAGCTCATCTACGGCGTCGCCGTCGTCTTCCTCTTCACCTACGCCTACGTCTGGCGCAGCGTCATTGTCGACCCCGTGGGCAAGGAGTCCAAGCTGCGCGAACAGGAGCTGGGCGACGTTCACCTGACCGGCTCGCTGGTTCGGCTCGGTCTGGGCGGCTTTCGCGGCGTCACCACCTGCTATCTGTGGAACCTCGCCATGGACAAGCAGATGAGGAATCAGCTCAACGAGCTGGAAGTCATCGTCGGCTGGCTTACCGATTTGCAGCCGCACTTCAACACGCCGTGGCTGTTCCAGTCCTGGAATTTCGCCTATAACGTATCCAACAAGACGGACCAGCCCAGCGACAAATATTTCTGGATCAGCCGCGGCATTCAGCTTCTGGCCGAAGGCGAGCGCCAGAATCGCGAGAACCCGGACCTGCGTTTCGAGCTGGGTACGACCTACCAGCACAAAATCTGTCAGAGCGACGAAACCAACTATCACCGCTCGCTGTTTCAGCTGAGCTTGATTCCGCCCGACGAACGCGATCCGGCGCGTTTCCGCGTCAAGGGCGATCCGCGCAAGATCGACCTGGAGGAGTTCGCCAAATTCTGCGAGCAGCATCCGCAGCTGATGCGCCGGCTGCGCGAGGGCATTCACAAGGATTCGCTTTACGAGCAGCGCCGGCTTTTCACCTGCGCCACGCCGGAGGAAGTGGTCCGCTTTCTTGCGGACAACTATCGCTTGCCGTCGCTGTTCACGGAGGACCCGGAAAAGCCCGGCACGTTCAAGCTGGATAAGCCATTGGCACGGTTCCCGGTGCTGCCGCAGACCCGGCCGGCCGGTTCGCCGTTGCCGCCGTTCCTGGCCGACGACGACATGACGCAGCGCGACCTCATCACGGAGGATTTAACGCTGGGCCAGACTCAGGAAGGGAAGCTGGACGCCTGGGACGCCTTCGTCGTGGCCGGCGCCTGGTATAGCTACGCCCAGGAACCGCTCCCGGCGCCGGGCGACCTGCCGGGCACAGAGGCGCCCATCACGGATCGCATCCATCAGCATCTGAACCAGCACATGATGACGATCATCTTCCGGCACTACCCGGCGCGGGCGCAGAGCTACGTGGCGGAGCGTCTGGAGGAGGAAGGGTGGTTCGACGACGTCGGCTGGTTCATCCAGGGGCCGGAATGGGGTTTCCAGAAGGTCGTCGGCGACAAGCAGGACTGGGCCGTGAACGCCTGGAGCAGCGCCTACAAGATGTGGGAAGCGCACGGCAAGCGGAACCGCCTTCTGCTGACCAATGAAGAGAAGGACAACATGACCGCCCTGGCGGCGAAGTACCGCCAGCACAAAGCCCTGTCGCCCACCATGCCGCTGCCGTCTAGCGAGGACGATCCCAAAATGAAAGAGGAATGGCACGCCGCCCAGTTCATGAATCTTTACGAGGCTCGCCGCGAAGTCAGCGCGTTCTCACGCAATTACAACCGGGCCTTGGTGGAGCAAGATCCCAAGACGGTCCGGGCGCGGGCGGTCTTTTACGAAGCGCAGGCATACGCCATGACCGGTTCAACGGTCCTGGCCCTGCAGAAATATGAGCAGCCCGATCCGGGTGCGCATCCGGACGATCGCAATCGGCCGCCGGTCCTGGAGGGGCTGAGCGCGCTGGACGCCTGGGCCAAGCTCCTTTCCGCCAAGGAACATGACGCGTTTCGCCGCGACGATATGACGGCCGAGGAAACCTATGAAACGGAGCTGGATTACCTGGACGTCCTCAATCGGGCGTTGCCCGGCAACGAGATGAAGGTCCATCTGGGGACGGCGGCGCTGGCCAATCCGGGCTGGTTGAACTTTGTGGGCCTGATGGAGGTGGGTCGGCCGACGACCTTCCCGCCGATGGCCATGACCCAGGGGCCGTTCGAGCGCATGGAGGCGGACGGCAAGACGCCGTGGATTTCGGACGTCGTCAAGCGAAGCGTGCTGGAACGGCGCCGGGCCTATCAGCCGCGTAAGAAGGATACGCTGGAAAGGAAGGACACGGAAGGCGCGGCGCCACCGGGCGCGGGCGCCACGCCGGGAGCGCTGGCGCCCGCGCCTTTGCCGCCGCAAGGGGCTGGCGCGCCGTCCGGCAAGCCTTGAGCCAAGGGCGCCGTCATGGCCGACGTGGTCCTGAGCGTGCTGGCCCACCCCGACGACGCGGAGTTTCTGTGCGCCGGCGTCCTGATTCGGCTGGCGCGCGAACATGGCTGGAGCGTCCACATCGCCAGCTTGACGCCCGGCGATTGCGGTTCGGCCGAACTTCCGCCCGACGAGATCGCCCGCATTCGCCGGGCCGAAGGTGCCCGCGCCGCCGGCTGCATCGGGGCGACGTATCATTGCCTCGACGAGCGCGACCTGCGCATCTTCTATGAGGAACGGCCGCTGGAGCGCGTGACGCGGCTGCTGCGCGAGGTCCGGCCGCGCATCGTCTTGACGCACAGCCCCACCGACTACATGCTTGACCATGAGGTCGCCAGCACCCTGACGCGCGCCGCCGCGTTCGGCGCCCCGGCCCCCAACTTCTTCCGCGACCGCAGCCACGCCCCTCCTTTAGCGCACATTCCCCATCTGTATTATTGCGACCCCATCGAGGGCAAGGACTCGCTGGGCCGGGCGATTGCGCCGCAGTTCTGCGTGGACATAAGCGCCGTGATCGACGACAAAGCCGCCATGCTGGCGGCCCACGCCAGCCAGCGGCAATGGCTGCTTAAGCACCACGGTATGGATCAGTACGTGGAGTCGATGCGGACTTGGTGCGCGCTCCGCGGCCGGTCCGTCGGCGTCGCGTATGCGGAGGGCTTGCGGCAGCATTTGGGGCACAGTTATCCGCAGGAGAATTTGCTGGGAGACTTGCTGGGCGGAAACGAGCCGGAAGCGTGAGCGACGGAAGAAGACCGTCGCTCACGCTTCCGGCTCGTCGGCTCCAAAGCACAACCCCGGGGCGGCCAGGCGTCTTGCTTGGCGGCCCCGGGGAGCGTCGGATGCCCTGGGAGAGAGTGTCGGTGCAATCAGGCGCAGGTGCAAACGGCTTCGGCCTCCACCATCTCCACGTCCTTGCGGTCCATCTCGTCGAGGATCACGGGGTGCCAGGAAAGTTCCCGGCGGCTGGGAGGAACATAATTCTCGCGCGCCCAGCGACGCAGGCGCAGTTCCTCAATGAAGTCGATCTCCGCAGCCACACTGCTTAGCATAAGCTACTTCCCTCAAAGGCCGAAGGGTCTTCCCAGTTTTGGGAATATACCTCAGAAGTATATCGACAAACGCCC
>DATKHW010000747.1:0-8558 GCA_035546275.1 Gemmataceae bacterium | reverse complement strand
TTCCAGCGGCGGTTCGTCGATTACCATGTTCGGCGGCGACGGCAACGATTCGCTGGCGTCCAGCGGCGGCTCCTCCGTCAGTATGCAAGGCGGTTCCGGCAACGCCACGCTGTCGTCCAGCGGCGATTCGTCGATCACGATGTTCGGCGGCGACGGCAACGACTCCCTCTCCGCCAGCGGCAGCTCCGACGTGACCATGGTCGGCGGCAGCGGCAACGCAACGCTGACCGCGAGCGGCGGGTCGTCCATTACCATGTTCGGCGGCGATGGAAATGACTCCCTGAATTCCAGCGGCGGCTCGTCGGTCAGCATGATCGGCGGAAAAGGCAACATGACCCTGTCGTCGAGCGGCGGGTCGTCGATCACCATGTTCGGCGGCGACGGCAACGACTCGCTGGCTTCCAGCGGCAGCTCCGATGTGACCATGATTGGCGGGACTGGCAACACCACGCTGACGGCCAGCGGCGGTTCGTCGATCACGATGTTCGGCGGCGACGGCAACGACTCCCTCAATTCCAGCGGCGGCTCGTCGGTCAGCATGATCGGCGGCGACGGCAACATGACGCTGTCGTCCAGCGGCGGTTCGTCGATCACGATGTTCGGCGGCGACGGCAACGATTCGCTGTCCTCGACCGGCGGCTCCGACGTGACGATGGTCGGCGGCAGCGGCAACATGACGCTGTCGTCCAGCGGCGGCTCTTCGATCACCATGTTCGGCGGCGACGGCAACGACTCGCTCAATGCCAGCGGCGGCTCGTCGGTAAGCATGATCGGCGGCAACGGCAACTCGACGCTGTCGTCCAGCGGCGGCTCGTCGATCACCATGTTCGGCGGCGACGGCAACGACTCGCTCAATGCCAGCGGCGGCTCCTCCGTTACCATGATCGGCGGCAGCGGCAATGCCACGCTGACGGCGAGCGGCGGCTCCAGCATCACCATGTTCGGCGGCAGCGGCAACGATTCGCTGGCGTCCAGCGGCGATGCGGATTTGCTGATGATTGGCGGGGCCGGCGTCGATTCGCTGTCCACGGTCCACGACGTCACCGCCACGGTCCTCAACGGCGGACCGGCCGGCGATCTGCTCTCCGAAAGCGACGGCAGCAGCGTCACGCTGATCGGCGGCGGCGGCAATGACACACTCGTCGCCGTCGGCGGCACGGCCATCGGCCTGGACGGCCTGGACGGCGACAACACCTTCGAGCTAACCGGCACGGCGACCGACGCGCTCTCCGTCTCTCTCAACGACCTCGCCGCGTTCGGCGTCAGCTTCCCGCAAGACGACAGCCTGACGCCGGGCGTCAACACCCTCTTCTTCCCCGGCGTCGTCAGCATCGACATTGACCTGAGCAACACCTCGGCGGGCGCGGCCCCGATCGGAACCGAGCAGCAAGGCGGCCAGCCGCAGCAGGTCGCTCCGGGACTCACCGTGGCGCTGACGGGGGCCTTCTCCAAGGTCGTCGCCTCGCCGACGGGGAACGACTACATCAAGGCCGGCGCCGGAAGCGTCACCCTGCAAGGCGGCGGCGGCAACGATACGCTCGTCGGCGGCTCCGGCTCGACCACCATCCTGGCCGGCTCCGGCAACGATTCGCTGGTCGCCGGCTCAGGCAGCACCACCATCCGCTTCGTCGGCGGCCAGTTCGGCGACGACACGATCGACCCACCGGCGGGCGCCACGGCCGCATTGGATTTCTCGCAATTCAGCGGTCCGGTGAATCTCAATCTCGCTTGCAGGGCCGCCCAGACGGTCAGCAGCGGGTCCGCGAACCTGACGCTGACGCTGCCGGATCCCACCGAGATCACGACAGTGGTGGACAGCGCTTTCAACGACAGCATCACCGGCAACTCGGCCGGCGACACGTTCTACGTCGGTTCGGGCAGCGACACGTTCGTCGGCGGCGGCGGCAACGACGCCTTCTATTTCAGCGGCGCCGGCATCGGCAAGGACGTCATCAGCGAAACGGCCGGGTCCAACAGCGCCCTGAACTTCTACGGCCTCGACGCCCCCGTCCATCTGAACCTCAACACGTCCACCGCCCAGGCCATCGGCGGCGGCAGTCTGACGCTGACCGATCCGCAGGATTTCAGCAGCGTCGTCGGTTCGCACTATTCGAGCAACATCGTCGGCAACAACGCGGCCAACGAAAGCATCATCGGCGGCGGCGGCCTGGACAGCCTCACGGCCGGCGGCGGCAATGACTACGTTCAGGATTATGTCAGCAAGGTTGTTTATCTTCAGTTCCCGGCGGCCGGGCAGACGCCGGCCGGCGACCACGTCTACACGACGGCGGAGGAGCAGGACATCCTCCACGGTTTGCAGCAGATCTACGCCGGCTTCGAGGAATCGTTTGACGGCGTTCAGGCCGGCTACTACTTCACGCTGAGCCAAAGCACGGCCCAGCAGGTGGCCCAGATGACCGGCGGCCAGTACGTCACGCTCTCCTTCGACGCGTCGGTGGCGGGCGGCGGCGGCGAGGCCTCGGAGCTGAACACGGACAACCTCAGCCTGAGCGGCACGGCCTCCATCAACGTCGGCCCCTTCCTGGGCGACTCGGCTTACGGTCTGGTGACGCCGACCAGCGCCAACATCGTCGGCCTCTCCACGGAGATCGCCGCCCACGAACTGGGTCACCTATCCGGCTTGCAGCACCAGGACGCGCTGGGGCCGATCGGCTCCGGCGTCTACAGCGGCATCGACCCCGAAGAGTTCTATCCGGCACTGCCGGGCGTCACGACCACGGCGCTGAGTTCGACGTTGTCGTCGGACGGTAAGAGCATCACGTTTACCGCCGCGGTCAGCTCCGACGTATCCGGCGCCCCCACGCCGACGGGGACGGTCAATTTCATCGACGAGACCACAGGCGCCGTGCTGGTCAAGAATCCGGTGAGCTTGGTCGACGGTTCGGCCAGCGTTACGCTCACCACCATCCCGGCCACCGGCGACGTCATCGCCGCCGTCTACAGCGGCGATTCCGTCTTCGCCGGCGGCGGCGCCGATCAGACCGTCGCGCCGAACGCCACGATCACGACTCTCACCGCCGCCCCGACGGAGTACCAGGAAAACGTCGTTTTCACCGCCGTGATCTCTCCGAACGCAGGGACCGGCACGCCGACAGGGACGGTCGAGTTCATCGACCAGACGACGGGCGCCGTCCTGGGCGTCGTTCCGCTGGTCGATGGCACGGCGAGCAGCGCCCCGATCAGCGCGGCGTCGCTGACCGGCCACACCGTCGTCGCCGTCTACAGCGGCGACGTCAAGTTCGCCGCCGGCAGCGCCAACCAGGTCCTCAGCGAGGGCGGCTCGGGCGCCGGCTCGGCGACGCCGCTGGACGTCATGGCTTCGCCGGACGCCGTCGGCAATACGCTGGCATACTCGGCCGGTGAATTTGGCTCGACATACCTCGGCGAGCGCGACCTGATCGCGCTGGCCTTCAACGACACGGGGACAGTGCTGCAGCAGGCGAATCTGCCGACGGTCCCCGCGTCTTCAGGCGTGGGTACGGAGTTCGACATCAGCTCGGCGTACAACATTGGCGCTTTGCCGAGCCTGGCGGTCCCGAACACGCTGCCAAGCTACGCCGCCGGCTACGGCTCCCCATTCGACGCAACGGCCGTGGCCGTGAACGGTGCGCTGACCTCCGCCACCGCGGGAGTGGGCGACTGGTATGCCTTCACCGGCCAGGCCGGCCAGGTCATGACCTTCCAGGTCATTTCCAACACCGACACGCTGAATCCGAACCCCGTGGCGATCCCCGAACTGGTGGTCGTCGGTGCGGACGGCCAGATCCTCGGCTTCAACGTCCACGAATTCGAGTCGGCGGACTCCACCATCCTCGACGTGACCTTGCCGGCGGACGGCACCTACTACATCGGCGTCTCTTCGGTCGTCCCGACGCTGACCGGCGCCTACCAGCTGTTCATGTACAGCTTCGCCGCGAGCAGCCAGGCTTCGTCGGCCGGCGGCGACACGCTGGTCGGCGGCGGCGGCAACGACACGCTCGTGGCTTCGACGGGCGACGACGTTATCACGTTCCAGCAGAGCGCGGCCGGCAACGCGACGGTCGTGGCCGGCAGCGGCGCCGACCTCTTGGACCTGACCAACGCGCCGCAGGAAAACGTCAACTACAGCCCCAACATCACCAACGTCAAACGGCCGACCACGTTCATGACGGTGACGACGAATTACTCGGCGCCGAACCCGTCCACGTACGGCGAGACGGTGACGTTCACGGCGACGGTGACGACGAACGGCTACGGCGATCCGACCGGACTGGTGGATTTCTTCGATCAAACCACCCAGACGGATCTCGGAAAGGCGTCGTTGCAGGTGGTGAACGGCGTGGACGAGGCGGTGCTGACGTACTCGGCGCTGTCGGCCGAATCGCACAACATCGTGGCGACCTACGCCGGCGCCGGGAACTACCTCGGCAGCAGCGGCGATGTCACGCAGGGAGTGAACCCGGCGCCGATCACCATCACGGCGTCCGACCAAACGCAAACCTACGGTTTCGCCGGCCTGGGGACGACCGCCTTCACCATCACCAGCGGCCAGCTCTACGGCTCGGACGCCATTAGCAGCGTGACGTTGTCCACCAACGACGGCCTGAGCACGTCGCGGCACTATCTGGCCACCGGCGACAGCCCTGCTGCCATCACACCCAGCGCGGCCGTGTTCTCATCCGGCAACGCCGGCAACTATGTCATCACCTATGACAACGCACCGACCGGCCTGATTGTCAACCCGGCCACGCTGACGATCAGCGGCTTCATGGTGAACAACAAGGCCTACGACGCCACGACCGCCGCTGTGATTTCCAGCAACGGCTCGCTCTCCGGCGAAGTCTCCGGTGACGTGGTGAGCCTAACCACCGGCGCTGCGACGGCCACATTCGACAACCCCAATGTCGGCACGACCCACATCGTCACCGCCAGCGGCTATGCACTCTCTGGAGCGGACAGCAGCGGCTACGCCCTCACTCAGCCGACGGCGACCAACGTGACCATCAGCGCCGCACCCATTACGATCACCGCATCCGACCAGACGCACACTTACGGCTTCGGGAGCCTGGGAACGACCGCCTACACCATCACCAGCGGCAAGCTGTACGGCTCGGACGCCATCAGCAGCGTGACGTTGTCCAGCAACGACGGCAAGAGCACGTCGGGCAACTACAAGGTCACCAGCAGCGCCGCCACGATCACTCCCAGCGCAGCCGTCTTTAGCAGCGGCAGCGCCGCCAACTACACCATCACCTACGCCAACGCCCCGACCGGGCTGATCGTCAACCCGGCCACGCTCACTATCACCGGCTTCACGGTCAGCAACAAGACCTACGACGGTACGACGGCCGCTACGATTTCCAGCAACGGATCGCTCTCCCGCGTGGTCTCGGGCGACAGCGTCAGCCTCAACAGCAGCGGCGCAACGGCGACGTTTGACAACGCCAACGCCGGCACGATGCATACCGTCACGACCAGCGGCTACGCGCTCTCCGGAGCGGACGCCGCCGATTACATCCTCACGCAGCCGACCGCGACCAACGTGACCATCAGCCAGGACCAGACGACGACGACGGCCAGCTCCACGGCTTCGGGCGACAGCGTCACGTTCTCGGCCACGGTGACGGCCAACGCCCCCGGCGGCGGTACGCCCACCGGCACGGTCGATTTCTACGACGTCACCACCAAAACCGATCTCGGCAAGCCGACGCTGTCCGGCGGCAGCGCCACGCTGACCATCGGCATGTTGCCCGGCAACCAGTCGATCACCGCGACCTACAGCGGCGACTCGAATTTCCTGACGAGCAGCAGTACAGTCACGGTCTCGCCGGCCGCGTCCCTCTATGTGCTGAATACGACGGCCAGCGGCGCCTTGACCCTCTCGGGCAACGCCGACGTCAACGTGCCGGGTGCCGTGGACGTGGACTCCAACTCGGCGTCGGCCATCAGCGGCAGCGGCAACGCCGTGGTGACCGCCGGCGGCATCCAGGTTGTGGGCGGCGTCTCGATCAGCGGCAGCGCCAAGCTCAGCCCCAAGCCGACCACCGGCGCCAACTCCGTCCCCGATCCGCTGGCCGGCCTCGCCGCCCCGTCGGTCAGCGGCTCGTCTCAGGGGGCGATCAACGTCGGCGGCAACAACTCGCTGACCATCAACCCCGGGATTTACAGCTCGATCACCGTTTCGGGCAACGGCAAGCTGACTCTGAACGCCGGCGTCTATGTCGTCGCCGGCGGCGGCTTCTCCGTCAGCGGCAACGGCGTCGTGACCGGCGCCGGCGTCCTCATCTATAACGCCGGCAGCAATTATCCGAATAGCGGCGGCGGCTTCGGCTCGTTCACGCTGTCGGGCAACGCCTCCGTCACGCTCTCCGCCGCGACCACGGGGACATACGCCGGCCTGGCGATCTTCCAGTCGCGCGACAATGCCAAGCCCATGTCGCTGACGGGCAACAACGTCACCAGCATCAACGGCTCCGTGTACGCTCCGGCGGCGGCCCTGACCCTGAGCGGCAACGCCCAGCTGCAGGACGCGCTGATCGTCTCGACCATCAACCTCAGCGGCAATACGATCTTCAACGACGTGACGCTGACGGCCCCCGACGGCGGCGTCGCTTACACGCCCGCTCAGCTCCGCGACGCCTACGGCGTCAACAACGTCGCCTGCGACGGCACGGGTCAGACCATCGCCATTGTGGACGCCTACGACAACCCGGACATCTACCAGGCGCTCGACCAGTTCGACAGCCAATTCGGCGCGACGGAAACAGGCCCGTCCTTGTATGCACAATACGGCCCGGCGTCGTCGTTCCTGACGGTGCTGAACCAGAACGGCCAGGCGTCGCCGCTGCCCATGACCGACCCCAGCGGGGCGGGCGTCGCCAACTGGGAGAGCGAGGAAGCGCTGGACGTGGAATGGATCCATGCGATGGCGCCGGGCGCGCAGATCGTCCTCGTCGAGGCCGACAGTCAATCGCTTTCCGATCTGATGAGCAGCGCAGCCACGGCGGCCGATCAGCCGGGCGTCTCGGTCGTGTCGATGAGCTGGGGCTTCACCGAAGGCCAGGAAGTGCTGTCGGCCGACGAAGCGATGTACGACGCCGACCTCACGACGCCCGCCGGGCACACGCCGGTGACGTTCACGGCCAGCACCGGCGATTACGGCGCGGCCGATCCGGAATATCCGGCGTTTTCGCCCAACGTCGTGGCGATCGGCGGGACGAGCCTCTATCTGAACAATGACGGCTCCTACAACTCGGAAACCGCCTGGGGCTATTATTCCGACGCCGTCGGCGCCTTCATCGGCAGCGGCGGGGGAGTCAGCGCCTTCGAGCCGGAACCGGGCTATCAAACCGGCGTGCAATCCACCGGCTACCGCACCACGCCGGACGTGTCGCTGGTCGCCGACCCCAACACCGGAGCGTGGATCTCCGATCCGTACAATCTGCCGGCGGACAATTCCTGGGAAGTAGTCGGCGGTACCAGCCTGTCGGCGCCGTCGTGGGCGGGCCTCATCGCCCTGGTCGATCAGGGCCGCGTCGCGGCCGGCGCCTCGACCTTGAGCAGCGACGGCGGGGCGACGATTCAGGACGCCCTCTACAACGCCCCGGCCGACGCTTTCCATTCGATCACGAGCGGCACGAACGGAACCTATACCGCATCGGCCGGCTACAACCTGGTCACCGGCCTCGGTGCCCCGGTCGCCGACGGGCTGATTCCTTCGCTGATCGCTTATTCAGGCGATTCGCCGCTGAACGCAACGGCCTCGTCGGGCGGCGATAACGGCAGCGGCGGGGGCGGCGGCGCCAACGTGATCCCCGTGTTCAACATCGTGCCGCTGACCGGCGCCGGCGCCAGCAGATCCCCGTCCCTGGAAGGTCTGGCCGATGCCCGCACGGCGGCGCCGGCGGCAATTTCGACTGCGACGCCGACGGCGGCGCCGGCCGCCGTCTCGACGGCGCCCCCGGCCGGGGGCGCACGCTTCCTGACCGTATCGTTCGCTGACGCCGCCGCAGTACGTCAGTTGACCAGCGATCCCATCGTGGTTTCGCCCATTTACGAGAATGCTCCTGTCGCGGTCGTCGCAGGACCATCGCCGTGGCGGCCGACCACCCGCACCACGGCGGCGCTGGACGCCGCTCTGGCGGAGTGGGCCGACGGCGGCGCGGCGGCGGACACGGTTCCGGCGTCGATGGACGTCGTTCCGACCTTCGACGCGGCGCCGGACGCTTTCCCGGACGGCGGGCGGAAGGAAGATTATTTGGCTCTGCGATTGTATGTGGACGCCGACGCGGGGCGGCCCGATGTCAAAGCTGCGGCGACCGCGCCGGCGGCCGGCTGCAACGAAGTTCCGCTGAATGCGAAATCAGCGCCGACGCCGGCCGCAGTCGGTGCGGCAAGCGCGGCTGCGGTGGAGGCGGCGACGGAGAAGGGCCGCAAGGCGTGGTGGTTGGCGCCGTTGTTCGGCTGGCTGAGCTGGCCGCGCTCCGCCGCGAAGGAACAAGATTCCGACCCGCGGCAGCGCCGTAGGGTGGGTCGCCAGACCCACCGAAAGGGTTCCT
>DATKHW010000746.1:0-17491 GCA_035546275.1 Gemmataceae bacterium | reverse complement strand
TGGTATTGTCCAAAGAGGAGTTCCATTTCCTCTGTGAGGCGCCGCAAAAGGCGAGCGCCGAGGTGACTATCCGCACCGAGGCGCGCAAATGGGTCTACGCTCAGGCGGCCGGCGATCAGCCATGGCTCCGCGTCACGACGCCAAACGTCAGCGGGCCGCAGCAAACGGCGATCTCTTTTGAAGTGGATTCCGCGCTGATTCCGGCCGGGCGCGAGCAGAAGGGCGTGCTGTGGATCACGGCCAACGCCGGCCAGCGCTTCCAGGTGCGCATCCATGTCGAAGCGCACCGGCCGCGCGGCTACCGCACTCCCCCGCCGCCGCCTCGCCCCGCCGCCGCCCCGCCGCCGATCGCGGCGACGATCCCGCCAGCGCCGGTCCGGCTCCACGCGGTCCTGCCCGATGCACCGACGACGACCGTGACGCCTCGCCCGGTCGAGGTTCGGGCGGGGCCGCAGCCGGCGCTGGGGCCGTTCCAGTTCGACACGACGCCGCCGTCCGTCCGGTCGCAACCGCGACAGACTCACGGCGGCGGCGTGGTGCACGCGATCCTTGCCGGAGCCTTGCTGGCCTTGCTGCTGCGCGCGGCCCTGCTGCTCCCCGCCGACCTGTATGCGCGCGTCATCGCCCGCAGCATGGACAGTTCCTCGACCCCCCAGCCGCCCACGGCAGGATGGGATTTCTGGCGACTCGGCCCCATGACCGACGGCGTCATCGACCCCGGCTTCTTGCGGCAATTCGTTCTGGCGACCTGGTGGATCGGCGTCGTCGGAGGACTGATTCTCGTTTGGCGGCGAGGCGGCCGGGGCGCCGATATGGCGTGCGGCGCCGTGGCCGGCCTTGCGGCCGGAGTGGGCGGCGGCGCGACCCTGGGTTGCCTGCTGGTGGTGCTCGATGGACTGCCGCGGGCCATCCTTGATCTCTTCAATTCCGCGGCCGGATCTTCCGCCGCCTCCATGTCGCCGTTGCTGGCGACGCCGCTCTGGTTCCTCCTGGCGCTGGGCAGCTGGACCTTCCTGGGCGGCCTGGCCGGCCTGGCGCTGGCGATGCTGGGGGCGCGCGGCGGGCGCATCCTGTCGGCTGGGGCCGCGCCGCTCATCTGGGCGCTGCGGGCCTGCGGCCTGACAGGGATCGCTTCGTTTTTCGCTCTGCAATAAAGCAGAAGCTAAGGTCGCGCCGGCGAAGAGTCAGCGCCCTCCGACGCCATCGGCAGGGGCAGCATTCCCTCTTTGCCGACGCCGCGCGCTTGGGTGATTCGGCAAATTTGGCCGTAGCCGCACGTCTGCGTGCAATGCTCGTCGCGCGGCTGCAAGACGAAATGCCCCCGGCGAATGTGCCGCACCAGCGTCGTCACCCATCGCCGCAATTGATCGCGAACCGCCCGCCAGCGCCCGCCGTCCTCCAGCCATTGCAGCGGCGAGCGGTGGGGTAAGGCGATTTTCGGCCCCTCCTCGCCGACCAGCCAGTAGGCCAATCCCAGCGGCCGGGCGGATCGGCCGGCCAACAGCACTTCCTCCACGGCCAGCGCGTAAAGCGTCAGCTGCAACCGGCGATACTCGCTGAGGGCCTTCCCGGTGTAATGCGCGGATCGCCCAGTCTTGTAGTCGATGACCCAGAAGCCAAGCCCTTCCGGCAGCTCCGCTACGTCCACGCGATCGATCCGGCCGCTGATCCGCACCTCGACGTCGTCCAGGCGCACTGTCAGCAGACCGAAATCCTCCTCGAACAGGTGCGGCCGCGGCGCTCCGTCCCACGGCTCGACGAAGTCTCGCCAGTGTTCGACGTACTTTTCGGCCAGCTTGATGAGGCGCCGGCCCTCCAGCCGCCACAACTCCTGCGCCGCCGGACTTGGCGCCCGCCGCACATCCTCGTCCACCGCCTCGGCCATCTCGCGCGTCACGTGGCTGGTCACCTCATCCGCCGGACCATGAACGCCGCTCTCCTTCAGCTTGCGGTGCAGCCGGGCCAGCGCGCGATGGAAGGCCTGGCCGCGCCGCGTCACCTCGATCTCCTCGCTCGGATCCTCCAGCGGCGCCAGACGCAGCCCGTGATGCAGGAAAAACTTGAACGGGCAATCGACGTACTCTTCCAGGGCCGTCGGGCTGAAAACGCGCTCCGGACCGAAAAGCCGCGCCGCCTCGGCGATCACATTCGGATCGCGGAAACCGCCGTCGTAGGGGTTGTGCCGCTTTTCGTGGAAGCGGAGGAGGTTCAGTTCAGCCGCGTCTTGGAGGTTCGCTCGCAAATCAGCGGGGAGGGCCGGATCGTGGAGTTCACCGCTCTGCCGCGCGGCCGCCGCACGGATGCGGTACTCCGCCGCCGACAGCGGCTCCTCGCGGAGATAGCCTTCGATCAGCATTCGCTGCTGTTTCAGCGGCAAGACGTTGTCCCCAAAGCAGTCGCGCACCGCTAGCAGGAAGGAACTCGGCAGCAACGATTGACCGCGCTCGTCCACGGCCGGATAACACAGCACCAATTCCCGCCGGGCGCGGGCGACGACTTCGTAAAAAAGCAACATTTCCTCTGGCAAAAGGTCGCCGGGACCGAGGTTCAGACCGGCGTCCTGCAGCGCCTGCCGTTCCTGCTCGTCGAACAGCGACTGCGGCGGCGTCAGGCGCGGAAAGCCGCGCTCGCCCAGGCCAAGGACAAAGACGTAATCGGCGTCGAGATGCCGCGCCTGATTGGCGGACAGAACGCGGACGCGACCGGGGCCGCTCGGCGTCCTCGGCAGACATGGCTCGGCGGCCAGGGCGGCAAGCCGGCGCAGGAACGTCTTGCGATCGATCCCCGGGCCGCCGCGGCCGTGCCGCCGCTCCTCGCGTTGGAGCCACTGGCTTAATTCGTGCCAGAGCTGGTCCAGCGCCGCCTGGTCCTGGGACTCCTCCGCGGCGGCGCGAGTCAGGCCGATATCCACGGCGAAGCGGCTCAGCCAGGCGACATGGTCCGCCAGCGGCGCAGCGGCGGGGGCGTCGTCCCACGCCTGGAAGAAGCGGTGCAGGAAACCGCTGCATTCCTTGGCCAGCACATGGATGCGCCGCCGCCGCGATTCCTCCGCCTCTTCATCTTCCAGCCCCGGCTGCTGCTGCTCGGCCCAGCGCCGCACCGCCCGCAAATAGGCCTCCCGACCCCGCGGCTCCGCCAGCAGACGCAGCAGCGTCTCGGCCCGCTGCGGCATTTCCGGCTTTTCAACGGCCTCCGGCCACAGGGGACGGAAATAGGCGTTCCGCAGCAGGGCCGTTACGCCGGCGAAGGGCCAATCGTCGTCGGGCAGCCGCACCGCCCGCAGCAGAAGCGCCGCCGCCGGATTCCGCGTCAACGGCTCGACGCCCTCCACTTCCACCGGCACGCCGTATTCCGCGAACACTTCCATTAGCACGTCGGCATACGGCGAAACATCGCGGAGGACGACCAGAACGTCGTCGGCCGCGGCGCCGTCGAGCAGCAGCCGCTTGATGCGCCGCACAACGAGACGGGCCTCGCCAAGGACGCCGGGCGCTTCAATCAGGGAAACGCCGGTTGCATCTTCGGATTTCTCGACGGAGCGGATCGGTCGGAACAGCTGGCGCTCTAGATGCATCAAACCGGCAGGGCGCACAGGACATGGGCGAGCAGGGGGCGTCAGCCCCCTGATTACCGCTTTGGATCGCGGAACGGACGCGGCATCAGGGGGCTGACGCCCCCCGCTCGCCAACCATTCCATTTCCGCGCCCAAAAGGCGCAGCCGTTCCATCGTCGCGCCCGGCCGCGCGAACAGCTCTGCTCTTCGTCCGTCGGCTTCGCTCGGCAGCGCGACCCAAAGCTCCTCCACAAAGCCGCAAAGCAGTTGCAGGAACTCCTGTTGCGGCCTGGTGAAGTCGCTGAAACCGCCCGCGAAAACGGCCCGCACGTCGCCGAACGGCCGGCGCCCTCCCTGCCGCAGCAGTTCGCAGGCTCGGCCGGCCGTACCGTCGGCGTCGTGCAGGCGCCAGCGTCGCAGTTCGTCGTAATAGCGGCTATAGAGTTGGGCGCATTGCCGTTCCTTCTCTCCGTGGACGGCCTTGCGCGAGAACTCGTCCGGCGTCACGGCGTTGCGCTCAAGGTCGGTCAGCAAGGCCAGAACGCCGTCGGCGAAGCCGCGCGTATCGGCGACGCCGACGAAATGCGCCAGCCGTCCGCCGCCGGACAACTCCGCCGCCGCGTCCTCCGCCAGCAGGCGCCGCTGCACCGCCGTCAGCAGCCGGGCCTCCGGATCGTTGACGCGGATTATCTCTTCCAGCATGTCCTGAAACGTGTGGAGCCGCGGACAGCACAAGGCCGGCGATTCCGCCAGCAGCCGCTCGCGCAGCGCCTCCACGGCCCGGAGGGTGGGCGCTAGCCAGAGTGCGCTGCCCGGACGGTCGGCGAGACAAGCCCGGTAGCGCTCCACCATCCGCCGGGTCTTGCCCGACCCGGCCGGCCCGCACAGCAGATGCACCGCGGCAGCCATCGGCATTTCTCACGACAAGTCGGCGGCGTTCTCTGTCCTATTGTCCACTTCCCCGGCCGCGACGCCAGACCGAGCGACCCGAACCTGGCCGCCGCAACTTTTTTTGAAGATTCTTGTCACATCGCAGCGCGGGGCGAGTAACGCTGATGAACGGCGGCCGGGACGTGAACCCACTGGCGCCCTTAGGGAGTGGAGGAGTACACTGAGGACGGCGGCGCAAGGGACCGCACCCAAAGCGGCGTGCGGCGCCGCGCGACATCCAGGAGCGGGCGCATGGAACTTGAAAGCCTTCTCCAAACCGCCAGCGACGCCTGGACCAGGGACGACGTCGATCGGGTTTCGGCGTGGCTGTGCCGGCCGGAACAGCTGAATAAATTGGTCCGCATTGTCTACGGTTTCGTGGGCGGCCTGGGGCGCCGCGACCTCGATCTCGCCGAGGAAATTACGTCGCAGGTGCTGACGCATCTGTGGCAGCGCTCCTACGCCACCTACGACCCCGGCCGGTCGCACGGCAGCCGAGAACCCTTCTGGCGCTGGATCTGCGTGGCCGCCCGCAACAAAACCCACAGTGTGCTGGGCCACGAACGGCGACGCAAGCGGTGGGAAAAAGAGGCCGTCGAACAGGCTTCGCGGTCCAGCGGAAGCTGGAAAGCCGTCGTGCCGCCCGAAGAATCGGACGCCGCCCTTGCCGCCCAGCGCTTGCCGGAAACCCTCGCCCGCTTGCCGCCCTTGTACCGGGAAGCGATTGAATTTCGGATGCAAGGCGTCTCCCATGAGGAGGCCGCCGAGCGATCTCAATCGCCCTGCACCGGCATGGCGATGCGCGCCCGCCTGGTTCGCGCTCGCCGCGAGCTGCGTCGCCTGATGGATGGTCAGCAAGGAGCCTGTCATGACTCGTGATTCCACCGACCACTTGAGCGATGAAGAATTCGTCGCCTTCGTGCTGGACGACTGCCCGCCCGACGACGCGGAGTCCATCGACCGGCATCTGGAAGAATGCGACGACTGCCTCCGCGAGCTGGAGGAGTATTACGACGCCGTGGACGACTTTCCCTCGCAGCAGTGGGACGGCGAACGGCGCCAGTTCGCGGCGCGGTTGCAGACGCGGCGGCGGGCCAAGGCGCTGCGTCCTGCGACCTTTCGGCTGATGGCCCATGCTGGTTTCCGCGTGGCGGCCCAGGCCAAGGCTGAAGCCGGATCGGTTTGGGAGGAAGGAACCGCCGAGGACGGCGGGCTGTGGTGGACGGTCGAGCAGGACCGGGACGGCGGCCTCACCATTCGCGCCGGCGCCCCTGCTCCGGCCGACGAGGGGACGCGCCTGCGGCTGCGGGCCGGCCCGGTGGTCCGCGAGGCCGCCTGGGCGCCAATTCCCGAGGCGCCGGACCAGGTCGGAGCGGTTTTCCAGCTTTCATGCGACGACCGGGCGGCGCTGCCGCCGAACACGCCGTTGCAGCTCGAAATCGTGGTCGATAATCCGGCCGGCCCGCTCGACGGCGGCGGCAAGGAAGCAGCCCAGGATTGAGGGACCAGCGCCGATGACGGCGGCCTTGCTTGATTTCGTGGAGATGCCTTCTCGGTGGACGCATCGCCCCTGGGCCTGGCAGCAGCTCACCGCGGACGATGCGCTGTATCGCCGGCTGGTCCAGGCGGTGCACGGCCACGGCTGCGATTGGCGTCGGCTGCGCCTGCAGACGGTGGCGTGGGCCGTCCACGTCGAACACGCCGAGGTGGGCCGCTTGCGTCCGCAGTGGATGGCCCTTCGCCGGCTGCTGTGGTGCGCCGAGCAGGCGGCGACGGTTGGCCGACCTCCCCTTTTCGTTGATTTGCCGGACTACCTGCGCGGCCATGAATCCTGGGCCTGGGGCTGCATCCGTTCCTTCCTGCGGCCGGCCGTGCGCGCGACCGTCACTGTCCCTGTGCCGCTGCTGGACCGCGATCCGCGCACGGCGTTCGTCGCCCGGCTGCAGCTGGAGGTGCTGGAGGATGGCCGCGGCGAGGTGTTTCCGCATCCGGCCGATGCTTTCGCCTCCGAATACGATCCGGTTTTTGTGGAATCGCTGCGGGACGCCTGGACGGCGGCTTGCGGACTGGTCCGCCGTGAGTCCGGCGGCGCCGACGGCTGCGACGGTCGCTTCCGCCTGTTGCGGGACGGCCGGCCTGTGGCGGACGTCAGCGGGCCGTCGGCGGGGGGAGCGGCGGTGCGCGGTTGGCGGCTGGCGCTCTGCGGCAAGACGCTCCACGACCATGCCGTGGTCCTCGCTCGGCTGCGGACCGACCCGGCGGTGCCGGAGCGCTTCCGCCTGGCCGGCGTCGGCGGCGTGCGGCCCAAGACGAAAGCCGCCGTCGAGGAGGGGGCATGTGCCGTGATCGTGGCGCCCACCAAGGAGGACAAGCGCGAGGCGGGCGCCGTGCTGAAGGAGCTGGGGCGCGGCCGGCGCGTCCGGGTGCGGCTGGCACGCAGCCTGGACAAGCTGATCGGCGTCCCCGATCGCGAGGCGGCCCAGACCGTGGCCGCGGCGGGAGCGCTCGGCTGTTTCGGCTACACGATGCGCGCTCTATCCACGGAAGAAGAATTCGGCTCCTTTTGGGACATCGATAAGGCGGCTTACGAGGACGTGGATCAGCGTGAATACGAGCTTCATATGCGGGAAACGCTGCACGGCTGGTGGACGGCGTTTCCGGCGGGTTTGCTCGGCCTCTTCCGCGGCGGTCAGCTGCTAGGCGGCCTGGGCGTCTGGCCGCTGTCGGCGGAAATTGCGATGCCATTGAAGGACGGCCGGCTGCGGGAGCGCGACCTGTCGGGAGCGGCGATGCAGCCGTTCCGCGACGCGCCGGCGGCGAGTTGGTACATCGGCGGCATCGTGCTGAAACCGCAGTGCCGGCGGACGGGGGCGGTCTGGCCGCTGGTCCACAAGGGCTTTCCGTCGTGGATTCGCACCTGCCGCCGCGGCATGGCGTTCCCTCTGGAGCTGCTCGCGCTGGGCGCCTCCGACGTCGGCGTCAAGCTGCTGGAGGATCACGGCTTCACGAGGCTGTGTCCCGCGTCGGCCATGCCCGACGGTCTGCCGCTCTACGTCCGCCGCTTCGACTCGGAAGGGGAGTTGGAAGAGCCTTTTTTCTGAGGATCGCCGGTCATGCCCGACGCCGCCTTCACGATCCGTCCCGCCACGCCCGCCGACCTGCCGGCGATCTTGGAAGTGTTCGCCGTTTGTTTCACCGGGGAATACGTGTCGCACTCCGAAATCTGGGAGGGCCGCGCCGACGCCGCTGGAGCGCCGAGGGCGACGGCGCCTGCCCTGCTGGCGGCGGAGCTGCCGCAGATGATGGAAGACTTCGGCGACGGCGTCCAAGTCGCGGAGTCAGCGGGTCGGCTAATCGGCTTTGTCGCCGCCAAGATTGACAATCTCGGCGCCGACGATTTCGGCGTGGTCAACGACTTCTGCGTGCTGCCCGAAGCCCGGCGTCACGGCGTCGGCGCCGCTCTGTTGGAAGCAGTTTTCGCCGGTCTCCGTTCCCGGTCCGTCAAGGCGGTGTTCCTGGAATCCAATCTGCGGAACACGAACGCCCACCGCCTTTTTCACGAAGCTGGGTTTCAACCTATTTCCCAGGTTTTCATGAAACGGCTCTGATTTATCCGTCGATCTGACCTATCGCGGCCGATGTCGGTAAGAACATTATGTGAAGCCTCCTGACGAACGGCCGTGGCGTTGATCCCTTCCCCCGAATGAATTGAGCCGAGTGTTGGCTCTCTCCTTCCAGCATCAAGGGCAGGATCCCAGTTCATGCACAGCCGTGGATGGGCCGACGGCCTGCGCGGACTTGACGACATGGCGGTGGTGGGTGAACAGAAGCACTTGTGTCTTTGTCGCTAGCTTAGCCAGGCATCGCAGTGTGGCGCAAATCCGGTTGTCGTCGAAATTAACCAGTACGTCATCGACGATGAGGGGGACTGGCTCGCGGTCCTTGAGGCGACGTTCGATGCCTGCGAGTCGGAGCGCCAGGATAAGCTGGTCGCGCGTATCGTCGGATAGACCCGCGACCGACACACGAGCATCGGGCCGGCTTTGATCGGCGCCGACGGCCTTTAAGGAAAAAGTAGCCGATCCAGTTCGGCGGCGATGCGTCTCAGAGCGTCGAGACACGCGTCGGCGTTTTCGCCAGACGCGAAGAAGCTAAGGATCGGTCGGCCCATTTTAATGACTGTTCCGAGATGAGGAATATCGGCGAAGGACGGCGGCCCCGCCGGGGACGGCGATTGCAGCACCGCGTTCCAAGGCCCATCCGGGGGGAACGTCAGCGTTTTCTTGGCAAACAGCACGGCCTTGCCGATGCACGCGCCCCCCTCCCTTCCCTCCCCCCGCGGGTGGAGGAGAGTTAGGGTGGGGGGCGCCGGTCGCGGCGCCGTCGAGACGAATGCAGCACGGTGCCAGGCCAGGGCGGAGAATTCGCATCCGTATTCAAGGACTTCCACCGAGGCGGTGTAGCGGGGATTCACTTCGACGGGCAGAAAGGCGCCGTCGCGCACGATTCCATCCACGCCGAAGAGACCGCGGAGACGGCAGCGGCGCGCCAGTGCATCGCCGAGGGTTTCGAGCCGGCGTCGCCGGGCGGAGTCCAGCCGAAGCGGGCCGATGCTGCCGCAGTAGCGGAACGGGGCGGCGTGCAGCCAGTCGAGGCCGACGAGCTGCCGCGTCAGGCCGAGAAGGACGGCGCGCTTGCCGTCGCCGCAGAAAATCGCCGCCTCGGATTCGCCCTCGATGAATTCCTGGACGTAGTAGAGCAGCGAAGGGCGAGCCACGGCGTCGGCGGCGGTCCACCCGTGAATGGGCCGGCCGAGGCCCCACTGCGGCTTGACGAGCCAGCGACCAGGAGGCGGACGGCGGAGGAGCGGATAGACGGCAGGCGCCGGGAGGCCGGCGGCGCGGACGGCGGCGGCGACCACGGCCGGATCGCGAGCCTGGAGCAGCACCGGGCAGTCGTTGCCCCAAAGAGGGCGCCGCCGGGCCAGGCGCTCGACCAGCCAGGGCCGATTTTCGAGGCCGCCGGTATACATCCACGGTCCAGGGATGTCGGCGCCGATCCAGTCGAGGAAGCCGTGCGGATAGGCGCCCGGCAGGCGCATGGCCGGGCAGCGGGCCTGGAGATCGGCGTCGGCGAACAAGTCGGCGCACCAGGGGCGCAAGCCGGCTCGGAGAGCCGAGAATGCGGCGGCGCGGGTGCTGGACCCGAACAGAATGAGATTATCGGCATCCAAAAAGCCGTCCGTAGAACAGGTGAAACGGCCTGCCGGCAGGCGCAACGCTCACTTCTTGTCCACGACCTTGATCTGGTCGGGGCGCTCAATCTCGATTCGCGGCTCGCCGTCATAGACGACGACGGTTCCCATGACGCGGATTGTCTTGCCTTTGTAATAGACGGCAGGGTCGTCGATTTTGGCGTCCGTGAACTTGGCAAGCACGTCTTTGTCGATGAAAATAGTAAAATTGTCGGCGGACTTGTAATCCTCCTGCGAGTTGAGATAGCGATTGCTGCGGCCGCCGGTGGACTTGACTTCCATCTCGACGACCACGGCTTCGTTGACTTTCTTGATCGCCTGGGTCGGCGTCAGCACTGGTGCGGGAGGGTCGGCGGCGACGGCGGACGCGGACAAGAAAATGAGGAGCACGGCGGAAGGCGTCATGGCGTTTTCTCCGGATATACAGTCCCTGCTCGACCTCGCAAGCCGTCCGCTCACCGTTGCAGTACATCCGGCCGCACGAATTCGGCTCCCTGGATGCGAATGCGCTTGAGCGGCCACGCCTCCGGCGGCGTCATGTCCTTCGGTCCCTGCTCCGTGATGAGGAACGTGTCCAGGCCCGACGCGGCGCCGGCGTTGGCGGCCCAGGCGACCGCATATCCGGGATGGAACAGTTCCTCCGTCTGCGGCGTCAGCATCTGTTCCACCGCGACCCGGCCGGTCAGCCAGCCCTGCGGCGCCTGCATCCATTCATGTTCATAGCCACTGATGAGATAGATGCGCCGGCCAGCCGTCAGGATTTCGCGCGGCATGGCGTCGGGCCAGGTCGAGGCCAGGTAGCTGGCGCTGACGCGGCAAACGGCGTTTTGTTCTTTCTGAAATTCCCCATCGACGGGGCCGAAGCTCATCGACCGCGAAGCGGCGGCGTAGAGTCCATATTTCCGTGCCACAGCCGTCAGGACGGCGTAGCGCCGAATCGGCGTCGAGGTGAATCCGAAATGGCGGTAAAGCCGCGAGCGGCCGTCCGCCGCGACGCCGACGTGGACCGGCACGGCGCCGCGGTGCATCAGGCGGTGGCTGATTTGCCCGGCCGCCTCGCGCTCCGTCTCGTTGACGGCGAGATGCCGGCAAGTCGCCTCCAGCGCGTGGCTTAGCGTCTGGCCCAGGGTCAGCAGGCAGGCCTGTTCGTAGGGCGTCAGAATCCGCCGCAGCTGACGCAGCTCGTCGGCGACGACGTGGTAGGCGCCGACGGCTCGGTCCGACGCCACGCGCCGGCTCCGGCACAATTCCGTCAGCAGCCGTTCGCGGCCCCAGTGCCAGGGCCATTCTTTCAGCTGGAAGCCGAGGCTGTCGATTTCCTCGTCGAAGAACCGTTGCGAGTCGGCGTTGCTGGCGATGAGCCAGCGCTGTTCGCCGTTGCAGTAGACGGCGGGAGCGGCGGCCGAATCCGGCACGCCGCGGGACGCGCCGCCGCTGGTCAGCCACGCCAGGTTTTCCGGCTCAAACAGCACCAATCCTTCGCAGCCGACCGATTGCAGCAGCGCGCCGATGCGGGCCGTCTTCTGTTCCACGTCGGCGCGGCGGTCGGAAATGGTCGGCAGCTGAACGTCGCCCGACTCGGTTAAGGGTTGCAAGAGGGTTTCCGCGGACACGGGGATGGCGCCTTTGTGAAGCGAGACGGTGCGGGGGACCGGGCACGTCGTGTGCTGATCTATCATAGCGTCTGCAGGGACGAGAAACAAATTCCGGACGGATTGGCCGCGGCGGGACGGCGGCCCATCGAAGGGGAGCGACGGCTCGCCCGGCGACGAACGGCAAGGGCAGGCGGAGCTATTTCTCCTTCTCCTTATCCGTCTTTTCGGGCAGCTTGATCTGCTTTTGATCGACGAGGAAATGAGCATACTCCAGGACCGTCTTTAGGGGTTCGGGAGCTTTCAGCTCGGCCGCGTTGACCGGCGGTTTGATTGCGTCCGCATCGAACTCGATGGGCGTGAGCTTTTCGGCCGGCTCGAAGTAAAACGGCTTGGCCTTCTCGTCCGTCGGCCGGCCAAACAGGTACGTCTTGTCCGTATCCGCATCCGTGACGGCGGCGACGATAGGCCGCTTGGCGTCGTCCCGATTCCGGCCTTGCAGAATGGATTGTCCGAGAGTTGACCGGCCAACGGCTCGCTCTCTGTGTTGATGTCTCGCACACGCATTCCCCTACCCGCGCTGTCGGCGTCCACGTGCGTCATCACCAACCACCCGGAGGAGGTCTTCCAACGCGGCGGGAAGTCGCCGCCCAGGGCGGTAGGGAAAAAGACTAACCGGCCGTCCTTGGGCTCCTCGCCTCGCCAATCGATTTGCAAGACCTGCGCGTCGTCTTTGACCGCATAAACCCGCCCGGCGAAAACCGCGCCGAACGCGAGTGGGGCCTGTTCAGCGGCGCGTCCGGCGCCAGTGGCTCCGGCGAGACACGCTATTGGAATAAAGAGCAGGCAAATAATCTTCACGACTTATCCTTTGGCGGCTTGCCGCCGGCGCCCGACCAGCGCTGGCTTGTGGCGAGCGCGCTGGAATAACCCCAACGCGCGGCGTTATTCCTTGTCCTTCACCTTCTTGTCGGCGACGAGAATCTTGGCGTAGGCGAGGACGGCGGGCAGTGGGTCGTCCGGCTTCGCCTCCGGGATTGTGCTCGCGTCGCAGGGCTGCGGATCGGGCTTGTCCGACATCTCGAAGTAAACGCCCTTGCCGTGCTGGGCCGGCTTGCAGAACAGGAAGGTGCGGTCGGCGTCCGTTCATTTTTTCCGATTTTCCCCAGATCGCAAGGCCGACACGCTGCGCGACGGGGGTGCGTCGACCTTACCCTCAAGGACGCTCGTCGGCTTCGTCGGGCGCCGCCGATTTGCCGCCGCATGGACGCCCCTTGCCTAGCCGGGCGACGGTCGCGGGGCGGTCGGCTTGCGGCAAGCATCACGGCTCCCTCTCCATCCCCTGTCCGTCAGACCGTCAGACCGCCACGCTGCGCGCCGGGGGTGCGGCGGCCTGACGCCCAGGGACGCTCATGGGCTTCGCTGGGCACTGCCATTTTGCCGACCACTTTGGTGCGGTTTTCAGCGCCGCGGGACGCGCCCGCAGGGCCGGATTATACCATAGCGAAGAGGCGTCTGGGCACTCGGGTTTTGGGCGCCGGCGGCGGAATCCGGCGCGGGCGGCGATGGCGCCGGAAAGGACGCCGGCGGCGGCGTTGACGGCGAGGCCGGCGGCGCTGGGGTCATGGCTTGGCAGGGCGCTGGCCGGTAACACTGAGTTAATTCGTATTAAATGTATAAAACTGAACTGCCGCCGCTTTCTCTATGGCAATTGCACAAAGGCGATCGGCTAGTCGCCTTCGTCGAAGCAATACTCCAGCGCGTGCCGCAAACGTTCCTTTACGGCTTCGTCCTTCGCCTGCTCCAACCGGTTCTGCAGCATTCCGCGCGTCAGACGCGCGCCGCGAACGGAATTGGCGACATACGCCAGCAGCTTCAAGCGCAGCGGCGATTCGTCCTGTTCCAGCACTTCGAGCATCGCGGCCTCAGCGGCGGGCTTGCCGATTTGGATCAGCGCCTTCGCTGCGGGATACGACTCCTCTACCAATCCGCAGGTCGTGTAGCGATAGTCGACGTGCTTGAGCAAGATAGGGATGCCATCCTCCGCCTTGCGCTTGCCGAGGTAGAGCATGGCCCAGCGGACTTGCAACGGGTTTTCGGTGGTCAAGCGCTCGTCGATAAAGGAAACGGCCTCGTGAACAAGGTTGACACGCACGCGCTTCTTATCCGGATCCGGGTTGTTGCAGTAGGCGACTTGTCCCGACGTGAAGGGGATGACGCCGTTAATCACGGGCTCTGCTGTTCGGTAATCAAGGCCTTCCACCGGCTCCCGCAATACAAGCGGACCGGGCAGGCAAGTTGGCCCCTCGTATTCGGAGTAGCTTCCCCCAAGGTACTGAATATCTGTGTCCCAACCGCCGCCAGCCGTTCGCTCCGACTCGGACAGCCACAAGATCCGCCCGCGCTTTGACAACGGAAGCCAATCGGTCAGGATGCGTCGAATAGAAACATGCCGAGCAGTCAGCTTGATTTTGGTTGTGGTATCATCAATGAGGCCGGGCCAACCGCCAACTACGAAGACCTCCCTACTATGCAAATTCTTATCATACCTGGCTTGCAGCAAGTCCACCAGAGGTTGGAGCGGACCCTCGTAGTCAAGGTCAATCCGCCTGTCCAACGCATACTTTCCGGCTTGCTCCAGGCGAGCATCAATAACGTGAATCACCGCGGGGTTGTCCTCGCTGCGCTGGAAGCGAACCCCCTTTACCGATCCGGATAGGCGCTCTAGCAGGTCCTTGATGGTGGCGGGGTCTTCTCCCCACTCCACTCGATAATGCTCAATCCAATTGGAGAGGCCATCTGTTTCTCGCGGCATCTCTTCGATGGTGAAATAACAGTCGAGCTTGGTCCCCGCTCGATCAAGATACCTGTACAGAGGAGCGTCGCGCTCCCGGGCGATACGCTCATCCGACTGGGCTCGGAGAGCCGCCGGCACCGCAAGAAAGCCCAGGGCCGCGGCGGACAGCAAGGCGGCACACCAAAACGCACGGTAACGGGCGTTTTTTTTATGCATAGCATATCCTTTGCCGTTTTCTGGCGGCTAAGTGGATGAACGCGGGTTTGGCTCGGCGCTAGTTGTTGGGCCACTGGATGCTCACGATGTCCTCTTTGTACTTGTAGATCACGAACCGGTTCACCAAGCCAGGAAGCAGGTGGAAGCCCCCAACGTAAACTTCCGGAGAGGCAGGTTCCTTTTCGTCCTTGGTTAGGATCTTCTTTTCGGGATTTTTGGGCCAAGCGTCCGCCTGCGCTTGTCCGGCTTGCGTGCTGAAGTCCACATCCTGATATTTCAAAATAAAGCCGGTTCGGTCAGTGTATTGTCCGTTGCCGTTCATCTGCTGGTTGATTGGAAAGATCTCGGTCTTGTCGTTTATCATGCCTGCCTCAGACACATTGACACCTTGGTAGACCGCATTCAGGTTGTTTCCAAACTGATCAACTACCTGGACCGATAATCTGAATCCATAGAAGGTGGCCAGAAGTTTGTGGTTGGGTGCAAGCCCAAAAAAGGCCGGAGACGTGGTTGCGTCTAATACTAGGTTTTCGCCAGCCAGCGTCCCGCTTGGTTGCGGATGGTCTGTGCTTTTGATGCCACGGGGAACGACCACGAACACATTCACGCTCGAGTTCGCTGGGTCATTAGCTACGATCGTGGTATCCGCCTTGGGCGGTTGTCCTGGCGTAGCCGGCGTAGCCGATTGCCCGTTGACTGGCACAGTGATGGTCCCCTTATCCTTGTCGATCTTCGCCTGACCGAGAGATATGCGATCCGGGGTCTGACCACCAGGTTTGAGCTGGATGTTGCCAACTTTGGTTGGGTCGCTGACAGTCGCCGTAACCGTGGGTGCGTTGGGCAGGGGCAGGGGGTTATTGTCCTTGTCCTTGAGGTAACCCGCGTATACCGGGCTGGGCGAGAAGGTAACCGTGTAATCCGCCACATTGACAGCGAACGCCGCGGTCCCGATTTGTCCCAGCGTGTTCGTCACCGTCACGACGACGTTGTACGGGTTCGCCGATACGGCGGACGACGCCACCGTTCCCACGATGTCCGCGCCGCTCATGAAAAGGCCCGCCGGCAGCCCGGAGGCGCTATAGGTGAAGTGATTTCCCTCGTTGTCGTAGGCCTGGATGGGCAGGTCCACCGTTTGCCCGGCCGCATAGTTTTGATTGCCGGGGTTCATCACGCAGATGTAATCCACCCACCAGTTAAACGTCTGGCTCGCGCTGGCGCCGGCGCCGTCTGACGCCGTGACCGTCACCGTATACGGCGTTGCGCTTTCCGCGCCAAGCGGAATCGTGCCGCTAATCAGCCCGGTGGATGCATTGACCGTCTCGCCCTGCGGCAGCCCGCTGGCCGAGAACGTAAGCGGCACGCCGTCCGGTCCCTGGGCGGTCAGTTGCACCTGCGCCTCCACCCCGCCGGCCATTTGCTGATCGCCGGGATTCGTCAGCGTCAGCTGCGTCACCGACCAGTAGAAGCTGTCGCTGGCGCTGTGGCCGGCGCCGTCGCTCGCCGTGACCGTCACGCTGTATGGGCCGTCCGCGTCCGCAGTGGACGAAATCACGCCGCTGACTCGACCGGTTGTGGCGTTGATGCTCAAGCCGCCCGGCAGGTCCGTAGCGCTGTAACTCAGCGTGTCCGCGTTGTTGTCCTGCACAGTGATGGGCAGCGACACGGTATCGCCGTCCGCGCTGTTCTGATCGCCGGGATCGACGATGGAGAATCGCGACACGGTCCAGTCGAAGGTCTGCGAGACGGTGTAGCCGCCGCCCGTGGCCGACGCCGTCACCGTGTACGGACTGCCGGCGACCGCCGTCTGGCTCACTGTGCCGGAAATGACGCCGGTTGACGAGTTGATGCTCAGGCCCGGCGGCAGATCTTGAGCCTGGAACGTCACGCCCTCCGCGTAGTTGTCAACGGCCGACAGCGGCAGGGAAACCGAGTCGCCGACCAGGTTCGCCTGGTCGCCGGGGTCGGCCAGCGTCAGGTGCGAAATGGTCCAGACGAAATAGGCGCCTGCGCTGATCGCGCCTTCGCCGACCGTGACGGCGACGTCATAGGGCGTGACGATGCTGGCCGTGGATGCGACCGTGCCGGAAATGTCTGCCGTCGAGGAGCTGATGGTCAGACCGTCCGGCAGCCCGCTGGCGCTATAGCTGAGCGTGCCGCCCATGGTCGAGGTCGCGGAGATATTGAGCGAAACCGCGTCGCCGAGGGCGTTCGTCTGGTCGGCGACTGGCGTCACAGTGATGGGGTTGATGACCGTCCACTGGAAACTCACGCTGCTGGAGGAGCCTCCGCCGCTGGCCGTCACGGTCACCGCATAGGGCACGTCGCTGTCGGCCCCCGCACCGACCGTCCCGGTAATGACACCGCTGCTGCTGCCGATGGTCAGACCGTCGGGCAACCCCGTGGCCGTGTAGGAAAGGGCATCCCCCTGGTTGTCCGTTGCGCTGATGGGCAAAACGACGGTCACGCCGTCCGCGTTGGTCGGGTCGCCGGGGCTGCCGAGAACGATTCGGCTGACGATCCACTGGAACGACTCGCTGGTGCTGTAGGTCCTGTCCGTGGCGGAGAGGAACACATCGTAGGGGCTGCCGGCGTCGGCCGTGTTGGAGATCGTTCCGACGATGTTGCCGACCGAATTCACCGACAAGCCGGGCGGCAGGCCCGTGGCCGTCACGGTCACCGGCGCGCCATAGTTGTCGCCGGCGTTGATGGGCAGAATCACGCTGTCGCCGGTGGCGTTCTGCTGCTGGCCGGGGTTGACCACGAAAACATGCGTGACGGTCCAGTCGAAGGTCTGGCTGGCCGTGTTCGTGCCGTCGGTAGCCGATAGGGTCACTGCATAGGGCATGCCGTCGGTCGCGGAGCTGGAAATCGCGCCCGTGATGAGGCCGCTGTTAGAGTCGATGCTCAAGCCGGGCGGCAGGTTGGAGGCCGAGAAGGTGAGCGGGTCGCCGTCCGGGTCGACGCCTCCCGTCGGTAGGTATGCCGAATCGCCAATGGCCTCGGTCTGGTTGCCGGGATTGGTGAAGGTGAAATGGCTGACCGCCCACGTGAACATGGCGCTTCCGCTGTTGGTCCCATCGCTGGCCGATACGGTCACGGCATAGGGGCTGTTGGCGTCGGCGCCCACGGCTACCGTGCCGGTGATGAAA
>DATKHW010000745.1:0-27804 GCA_035546275.1 Gemmataceae bacterium | reverse complement strand
AGCGCCGATCCGCTGACAGCACCGTTTGCGTCGTCACATCCAGGCTGTTCTGGATGAACGACGACAACTTGCTCTCGTAGAGCATGTGGTCGCCGGGGCTGGGCGGCGCCTCTGGCTCGACTTCGGCAGGCATAGGTTGACCGGCGCCCACGGTCGAGCCATGGAAGCCCAGCGTCACGCCTTGCACGTCCGGCTCCGACAGCTTCCGCAGCTGATTCAGCATGGCCACCTTGCTGTTCGGCGCCACGACGGCCTCATTCACCGGACGGGTGGACGACGGCGGCGGAACATAGGCCGTCCCCGTGCGCCGTCCGTCCGTGAGCTTCAGCTTCACCGGCCCGCCGGATTTCAGGTGGATCGTAATCAGCTCCTGCGTTTCCTGCGGGGTGCCCTGGCGACGGATCACCGTTAGTTGGGCCACGTCGGAAAGCGCCCGGCCCCAGACGCGGTCGACCGTCACTTCATACTCGCCGCTGAATGCCTCGGCCGCCTGGTACGTTTCGCTGTTCGGGTCGGACTGGGCGTCGCCCGTCAGCGTGCCGCCGCCGATCGTCTGCCGGTTCAGCACCCAGCAAACCGATTCAGTCGGCTCCTTCACCTTCAGGTCGAGGTCGGCCTCGCCCTGCCAGCTTAGCTTGATGACGAGGTCGCGCTGCCGTCGGCCGGCCACGGCGTCGAGCAGCTTCTGACCTTCCGCCTTGCGGTTTGTGCCGTCCAGCGAACGGGCCAGGCTTTCCGCCTTCTGAATGGCCTCATGCTGCAGCTTGCCGTTGCTCATGGGCCAATCCTGGCTGACCAGATGCCCGGCCGCCCATTCCATGCCGCCCACGTCCTGGGCTGTTTCGGCATACAGAAGAGCTTCGTTGTAGGCGTAGGGCGTGTTTGGCTCCAGGGCAGCCGCCTGTTTGCAGAAGGCCAGGGCGCGGTCCCAGCGCTTGTCGGCGGCCATGGCCCGCGAGGCGTCCAGGAAGCCCTGGGCGTCCAGCGGTTCCAGCTCGGCCGACGACATCTCGGCCCGCTCGATCTCGTCAGGGCTGCCGTTGCTCTGATGCAGGGCCACGGCCAGCGATTTGTAAACCCACGGCCGGACCACGATGCCCTGCCGCAGGTCGGCTTTCAGGAACTCCACGACGTGATCCCATTTGCCCTGGTAGGCCAGGAAGTCCGCCGTGGCGATAATCAGACCGGGGTCGTTTACGCCCTTGACAAGCACGTCCTGCCAGGCCGTCCTGGGATCGACGTCGGATGCCTTGGAGTCATGATTTCGCTCGGCGCCGGCGCCGGCGACATTGACGTTGTTGTCCTTGATATTGAGCGTCGTCGTGCTGGCGGCGGCGAAGGACAGTGGATCGCTGGCCCGCGTGTGGATGCGCGTTTGCGCTTTGACGACCAACGCCTGGGCCGGGGCGTAATAGCCGATGGCGTTATAGGTGGCCAACGGATCGACGTCGCCGTTGTCCATCGGGTCGAGCGGTTTGCCGGTGGTGGGATCGATCGGCATCTGCCAATCCTTGTAATTGCCGACCACCTGTTTGATGAGGCTGATAAGCTGGTTGGCTTGCTGGATTTGCAGCAGGCTGTTGATTTGGGAAGAACCGCCGAGCTGGCCGCCGAGCTGACCGCCGAACTGGCCGCCGCCCAACTGGCCGCCGATCTGCAAACCGCCGCCCAGCTGGAAGCCGCCGCCCAGCTGGCCTCCCAACGCCAGGCCGCCGCCCAATTGCAGGCCGCCGCCCAGCTGAATGCCGCCGCCGAGCTGTAGGCCGCCAACGTTGCTCAGGCCGCCCAGCGCGGAGCCGCCCAGCTGATTGGGCTGGCCGACGAAACCGAAGATGCCGCCGGTCGGAATCTGGCCGCCGATCGGCGTCACGAGATCGGCCACCGGGTAAACGCGCACCACCTTGTCCTTGACGGCCGCGTCCGTCGTGGTGATTTCGATCGAATCGGGCCGGATAAGGTACGTCGGGATCTGCTTGCCTTCGGCCGTGACCTTCGACAGCAGGACCTTGAGCACCGTCGCCCGTGTGACGTCCCGCATTTCATCGATCTTGTCGATCTGCGTGTTCTTGACCAGGTCCTTTTCGGCCCCGGCCGCGGCGAACGCGGCGTCGTTCACCGTCCACGGGATGTCGTGGCGCGTCAGCAGCTCATTCAGCGCGTCTTTCAGCTGCGTCTGCACGGGCAAGGAGTACTTCGGCAGATGCTGATCCAGCAGCTCCTGGTAGTGCAGCGCACTGCCGATGTCCTCCGGGGCGCCGAATGTCGCGGAAGCGTAGCGCTTGACCTTGAGCCGATACTCCGAGAAATCCTTCCAGTTGTCGAACTGCGACCCGGAGGCGCCGTAGCGCAGCTTGGTAATCATCTTGATGTAGGCCGAGTCGGGGAAGCGGATCGGCGGCTCGTCCGGGAACGGCACGGCCGACTCCTCCACCGACAGCAGCGTCGCCAACCAGCGCTCGTTGCGGAGGCGCCGCAGGCGCTTGTTCTCACGGAGGTGATAGCCGGCCAGGCCGACGACATAGCCGGCGGTCACGGCCGTCGGCACCGGCTGACCCTGAGCGATCAGGTCGTCCGCGATCGACTCGGCCTGGAGATACGCCGACTCCTCGCGGGCCAGGTGCATCAGGTCGGCGAACTGACGCATCCGCTCTCGCGTTTGCGCCTGCACGAGTTGTGTGGCGGTCTGAGCGGCCGCCTTGGCGGCCGCGTCAGCGGCTGCCTGTTGGTTCTCTTCCTGCTCCGCCTGGACGCGTCGGGCCGTGCGGTCGATCGTCTGTGAGGCGCGCTCCAGCCGGTCCACCAGTCGGACGCGAGCCTCTTCGCTCATATCAGGGTTGTTGCGGACGTCTTCCAGCGTCTGTTTGAGGTCGGTAATCGCTTCGCCAGGGCGCACCAACACCTTGTTGTTCGCCTGGCGGACGGCCTGATCGACCAGCAGCTGCGCTTGCTGATCGGCGACCGCTCTCCGGGCCTGGTTGACGGCGAGCGGATTTTCCGGGGCGTCCACGCGCCGCAGGTCGTCCCGCAGCGCATTGGCCATCGCCACCATCACGCCCTTGTCTCCGCTGTCCACCTTGCCCTGGCCGCCGGCCGCGGGCTTGACGCCCGCCTTCTTTTCCTGTTCCTTGAGCTGCTGGAAAAGCTGCTCCTTGGTCAGTTTGCCGTCGCGAATCTGGGCCACGATGTCGAGCCCGGCCTGGGCCTCCGCGCAATGGGGATCGAGCTTGAGGGCCTGCTGGAACAGTTTGCAGGACGCATCGACCTTGTCCTCTTCCAGCGCCCAATAAGCCTTGGCCAGCACGTCCTCGCGGGCCAGGTCATGCTGGGCCGCCGCCGACGCCAAAGTGCGGTCGGCCGGCAGCAAGGCCGGGCGGTCCTTCGCGGCCTGCCACTGCCCAGCGATGTTCACCAGGAAGTAATTTTCCACATCCGGCGTCGGCAATGCTTCGGTCGCATCCACGCGCTTGTCCTGTCCCGCAACCTTGCCGGAAACGCTGTAGTCGAACTTGGCGGCGCCGGCCGGCAGTTTGCCGAGGACCAGCGTCGGGGAGTCGCTGCGCAGCGGCGGCAGACGGCTCGGCACAATGTCCGATGCGCCGGCCGGCGGCTGGAACGCCGTCGGATACAGGATCGGCTCCGCGAAGGCTTCCTTTAAACGGAGCACGACGTTCTCCGGCTTGTCGCTCACCAGAGTGCGAACCACCATGCCGCCCGTGCCGCTGACCAGCGCGTGCAGGTTGGCGGGGTCCATGTCCGTGCCCAGCGGCACAGGGAAGAACGCGACCTCTTTGCGAACCATCTGATCACACAGCGCCGCGCGATCGTTGTCGTCGAGCGGATTGGCGAGGCTCTTGCCGTCGCCGAGGAAGAGCAGAACGCGCTGCCGCGACGGATTGAAGGAGAAGGCGCCGACGGCGTCGGCCAGGCCCTTCTTCAGGTCCACGGCGCCGGAGGGATACTCGTCCTTTTCCAGCGTCTTGAACAGTTCCTTGAGCTGATCGCCCGTCTTGAAGCCGTTGGACTTGTCGGCGGCTTTCGTGTTGATCGTCCAGACGGCCAGTCGATCGTCGGCGCCGAGGTGCTGGCTCAGCGCCTGGGTGATGCGCTGCGCCGCCGCCAAGGGGCCTTGGGCCATGCTGGCCGAGTCGGACATTAGCACCAAAACGTCCAGGGGGCGCGGCGAGGCGATCAGCTTCGGCTGCAGCAGCAGCGCCCACTGGATGGGAGCGCCCTTGTCCGCCTGGTAAGTCACCAGGGTCTTGTCGGTGAAGCGGGAAATGGCCAGGTCATGAGCGAGGGCCGCATCGGCCTGGGTCGCGGGCGGCGTCGCATCCGCCGGCCGGGGGGCGTCTTTGGATTTGTCGCGTCCGGGTTCTCCCCAGACGTGCGTGCAGGTGATGACGGCCGCCAGGCCGAGCACCGTTCCGACTACCTTGAGCCGCCGGACTCCGATCATGGTCCGAACCCCCTGGTCAGGATGGGTGTGGATGCAACTCTTCCCCAGAGCGCATGAGGTCGCGTCATTACCTAGAATTCTAAACGGCGGAGGACTTGCGCCGCCATACAAATTTTCCTAACTCCCGTGCCTTCTGAGGCGCCGCGACCGCGAGAACGGCAGAGGCGGCGCGAACGGCGCAGCCCGGTTGCAAATTCGCGGACGGCATGTTATGAGGTTTCCTGCCCGGCGGACCGCGCGGCGTGGGCCGGTCCTGCGGCCCCTGCCGGCCGGAGCGTCCAGCCTCACGGAAGGGAACTCATGAAGGGGCTATTCTCCTACCTGCAAGCCATTTGGGCCCGGCGCCACTTTTGGCTGTCGCTGGTGCGCTGCGACATCCGGGCCCGTTACCGCGGTTCGCTGCTCGGCATCGCCTGGTCGATGTTGCAGCCAATCGCCATGACGACCATCCTGTGCGGCGTCTTCAGTACGATCTTCCATACGGCCATCGCCGATTTCGCGCCGTATCTCATGGCCGGCCTGACCTACTGGCAGTTCATCACCACGACTTCGCTCCTGGGCTGCCACTGTTTCTTCACTAGCGAATGCTATATCCGGCAGCACCCCGCTCCAATGGCAATTTACCCGCTGCGGACCATGCTGGGGTCCGCCTTCCATTTCCTGATCGGCTATGTGCTGGTGATCGGCCTGTCGCTCGCCTTTCACGGCGTCGGTTTCATCAGCGTCGCCGGCTTGCTGAGCTTGATCCCTACCTTCGTGCTGTTGGCCGCCTTCGGCTGGGCCTTGGCGATCATCTTCGGGCTGGCCACCGTTCGCTTCCGCGACCTCAAGCACCTGAGCGAAGTCGGCTTTCAGGCCCTGTTTTACCTGACGCCCATCATGTATGGGCCGGACCAGGTGCAGAGCCTGCTGGAACGCCGCACCGTCGGCTGGATGTTCACCCTCAACCCGTTCGTTCCCATTCTGAACCTGATCCGCGATCCGGTCGTCGCGGGCTTGCCGCCGGCGCTTTCCAGTTACCTGGCCGGGACCCTGCTCACCCTGACGACGGTCGTCGTCGCTGGTCTGGCCCTGCGATCGCAAGAACGGAAAATTATTTTCAACCTGTGACGTGAGGATTCGGGAAAACATGGCGCGAATCGAGCTGAACAGCATCGGCCTGACGTTCCGGGTGCGCCGGCATTTCCGCATGGGCTTGAAGGAATTCCTCCTCGGCCAGATGTTCCGCCGGTCGCGCAATCCCATGCTGGACGTGCATGCCCTTTCTGGCGTCAACCTGCGCGTGGAGCGCGGCGACCGCGTCGGCGTGATCGGCCACAACGGAGCCGGGAAAAGCACCCTCCTCAAGCTGCTGGCCGGCGTTTATCAGCCGACGCATGGTACGATGGCGGTGGAGGGCAAGGTCAGCTCGCTGTTCGACCTGGCGCTGGGATTTGAGACCGACGCCAGCGGCTGGGAAAACATCGCCTACCGCAGCTACCTCCAGGGTGAGACGCCGCGAACGGTGAAGGCCAAGCGCGACGCCATCGCGGAGTTCACGGGGCTGGGGGATTTTCTTAACACGCCGGTGCGTTATTATTCGGCCGGCATGTTGGTCCGGTTGGCGTTTTCCATCGCTACGGCGATCGATCCGGAAATCCTGCTGGTGGACGAGGTGCTGAGCGTCGGCGACCTGGCGTTCCAGGAAAAGGCGCGGCAGCGGATGCACGATATGATGGATCGGGCGCATCTCATGGTGATGGTGAGCCACGATCTGGAAGCGCTGGCGAAGATTTGCAACCGGGCGATCTGGATGGATCATGGGCGCATGATTCAGGAAGGGCCGATCGAGCAAATCGTCGCCGCCTACCGGGCGTCGGCGATGACGGTCAAGGCGGCATGAGGGGAGGCGCGACGCAGGTGCTGCACGCTCCGATTCGCTTCGCCCCCTATCTGCGGCCGATGGTCTGGGGCGGTCGCCGACTCGGCGAAGCGCTAGGCAAACCGCTGCCGACGACCGAGGCGTTCGGCGAATCCTGGGAAATCAGCGATCACCCTTCGCACCAAAGCCGGGTCGCGGACGGCGCGGCCGCTGGACGAACGCTGCGCGATTTGATGCAGCATGAGCCGGCCGCCCTGATCGGAGCGCCGCAACCGCTGTCGATTTTCCCCTGGCTGGTGAAATTCCTGGACGCCCGCGATTGGCTCTCGGTCCAAGTCCATCCCGACGACGCAGCAGTGCGGCGTCTCTGGCCCGGCGAAGGCGGCAAGACGGAAGCATGGTTCGTGCTGGACGCGGCGCCGACGGGCAAGGTGTACGCGGGACTGCGGCTCGGCGTGGACGAATCTGGGCTGCGGGAGGCGTTGCGTCAGGGTTCCGTGGCCGACTGCCTGCACAGCTTTCGGCCCAGACGCGGCGACTGCCTGTTCCTGCCTGCCGGCACGGTCCATGCGGTCGGCGGCGGCGTGCTGATGGCCGAGGTGCAGCAGACCAGCGACGCCACGTTTCGGCTCTTCGACTGGAACCGCCGCGACGCTGAGGGGCGTTCGCGGACCTTGCATATTGAAGAAGCTATGGCGTGCATCAACTGGGACGCGGGACCCGTCCATCCTGTCCGGGCGGAAGGATACTCGGAAGGCGGCGAATCGGTGCGGCAGCGCCTCGTCTCCTGCGCTTATTTCACGCTGGATTACGTTCGTGAGGCGCGGGAATTTCCGGTCGGCGGAAGCGGAATGCAGGTGCTGATCGTGGTGCAGGGCCGGGGACGACTGGCCCATCGTTTGGTGCGAACCGGCGATACGCTGCTGCTGCCCGCTGATATGGCGCCAGCGGAGTGCCGGCCGGAACCGTCGCTCGGATTGCTGCTGGCCGGCTTGCCGTGAAGCTGCCGCTCAGGGCGCGACCTCAAGATAGCGCACTTCCGGGATGCGTTTTCGCAATTCCTCCTCGATCCCCATCACAACGGCATAGACGGAACCAGGGCAGCTGCCGCAGGCGCCATGCAGGCGAATGCGCAAAACGCCGTCGGCGGCGTCCAGCACTTCAATTGCGGTCCCGTCCATTTCCAAGGCGGGTGCAACTTCCGCGCGGAGTATCCGGGCCGCCCGGTCTCGCAACGCGGCGTCGGCTTCGGACATGCGTGTAATTCCCCCTTTTGCGCTCCCCTTCGGGTTGCGGCTAAACTTCCAAGGCCTGCCGTGCCCGTTCCACATCGCGGCGGAGCTGCTCGACCAGATCGTCCGGTCCACGGAACCGGCGCGTATCGCGCAGCCGTTGCACAAAATCCAGCGCCAGCGGCCGGCCGTACAAATCGCCGCCGAAGTCGATCAAGTGCACCTCCACCTTGCGGGCGTCCTGGCCGAACGTCGGATTCGGCCCGACGTTCGCGGCGCCGGGCCACATTTCCTCTCCGACACGGACGCGAACCGCGTACACGCCGTCGCCGGGCGCCAGATTCATCAAGGGGTCGAGGTTGGCGGTGGGAAAGCCGAGCGTCCGGCCGCGCCGCTCACCGACGGCGGTGACGCCGTGCAAGCGGTACGGCCGACCGAGAACCTTTGCGGCCTCTGCGATGTCTCCCTTGAGAAGGCACTGGCGGACCCGGCTGCTGGACGCTTCGGCGCCCTCAATGACGACCGGCGACACAACGGTCAGCGCAACGCCGGAGTTGAGGCACAGCTCGGCCAGCGTGTCGATAGTTCCTTCTCGGTTGTGGCCGAAGCCGAAGTTCTTGCCTTCGGCCATCGCCTTGACGGCCAGCCGGCGCCGCAGGATGTCATCGAAGAATTCCTTGGCCGTCCGCTGCAGGAAATCCGGCGTGGTGTGCAGCACGAGGACATGATCGGCGCCGGCTTGCTGCAAAAGTTGGACGCGGTCGGCGAGCGTCGTCAGCGGCGGCTCCGTCAGATCGGGTCGCAGCAGATCGCGCGGATGCGGATCGAAGGTCAGAACGACGGCGGGGCCGCTGACGTGCGCCGCCTGGGACCGCACCTCGGCGACGAGGGCGGCATGGCCGCGGTGGACGCCGTCGAAATTGCCGACGGCGACCGCTCCGCCGCCGCATTCGGCGGGCGCCGGTTCCCGCCAATCAATGGTGCAACTGGCCATGCCCGATCCTGCGCCGATGGAATCGGACGCCGCGCGGCGTCGCCTTTGGTATGATAGCAATCGTTCGCGGGCCGGCCGGACGGTCGCTGCCCGGTTCGTCGCCGCCGCTTCGGCGGTGGACGGCGGATCGGGGAGAGGAAAGTCCGGGCTCCACAGGACGCGGTGGTGGGTAACGCCCACCGTCCGAGCCGCCGCCGCGCAAGCGGCGAGGGTGAAGGATAGGGAAAGTGCAACAGAAAGAATACCGCCCCGCGAAGGATGAAGGATGAAGGATGAAGGATGAACAAGGCGACGCTTGATTCATCCTTCATCCTTCATCCTTCATCCTTCCGGAGTAAGGGTGAAAAGGCGAGGTAAGAGCTCACCAGCAGCCGGGCGACCGGCTGGCTCGGCAAACCCCACCGGGAGCAAGGCCAAATATGGGGGCAGGGCTGGTCCGGCCCATTACGACCCTCGGGTAGGTCGCTGGACCCGTCGGGCGACCGGCGGGCTAGAGAAATGACCGTCGCGCCCCTCACGGGGCGGCACAGAACCCGGCTTACAGGCCGGCCCGCGAACGATTGCCTTCGTCAGCTGCGCGGAAACCAGGCCGTGCGCCTTGCAGCTGCGACTTATAATCGGATTCTTCGTTCCAGCTTCGCGGTTGGTAGCGATTATGCGGGCTTGGACGGCCGTTTTCCTCGAATCTTTATCGCTTCCGACGTCGGATCGGTTCGGCAGGCCGCCGCGATTTCTTATAATGGCTGCGAGCGGGCGGCGGCCCTCGACTCGCTTCCCGCCGCCTCTTCTCTGCAGCGCCTCCGGGCATGGGGTGCGTCCATGAGCCAGTCCCCCTCCGACCGACCCGAGGTTCCCCGCCGACCGAGCGACGCCGCCAAACCCATTCAGCCGTCGTCCGGCCTGCGACCAGGACCGTTGGCCTCGTATCGACTCGTTCTCCACCACGACCCGTCGGCCGACCTGATGTTCGTCGTCCGCTGCGTGATGGAGCTGACTCGCTTCCCTCGCGCCGAGGCCACCCACAAGATGTGGGAGGCCCACCATTCGGGCCGGTCGATTCTCCTGGTGACGTACCGCGAACGCGGCGAACTCTACGTCGAGCAATTCGCCGACAAGGGGCTGACCGCCAGCATCGAACCGGCGTAAGAGAGAAGGATGAAGGATGAGGGATGAAGTGAGGACGATTTCGGCTCGTTGTTCATCCTTCATCCCTCTCTTTAGAGGCACTCACAAAAAGGCGGCTGGAACGCTAAAATCACAGTTCCAGCCGCCTTTTTGTGAGTGCCTCTAAACGTCGGTCTTAAGCAGGCACAGCAGAAGGCAATCGACGGCCCGCGGGATGTAGTCCGGCTCCGCGTACAGCGGCACGCCGAGCGGCAGCGTCAGCGTGTAGCCGAGCGCGGTGCGGATCAATTCCCAGGCACCGACGCGCGGGTCGAGCGACCGGCGGAACACGCCGGATTGCTGGCCCTCGCCGATGATCTGCGCCAGCAGCGCTTCGCTGTCGAGATAAAACGCGCGCAACAGGGCGACGATCTCCTCATCGTCGCTTTCAACCAGGGTGCGGTGCATGACGCGGAATTCGAGAGCGTGCTCGCGGGCAGCGCCGAGGTAGAGATCCATGACCGCGTGCAGCTTGGCGAGCGGCTCGGTGAGCTGAGCGGTTTCCGCGTTCCAGCGAGTGAGCGTGGCGGCGCGGATTTCCTCCAGCACTTCCAGGAAAAGGGCCTTTTTGCTGTCGAAATGACGGTACAGCACCGGCTCGGTGACGCCGGCGGCCGCCGCGATTTTCTCCGTGGTGGTTTCTCGATAGCCGAACTGGACGAACAGCTGCTTGGCGTGAGAGAGCAGTTGGCGTTTGCGTTCGGCCTTGGTTAGGCGCGGCTTGGACGGGGACGCCTCGTTCCGTCGGCGCTGCGGAGCGGTCATGGGCGGCCCTCGGAGCGTGAATCCGTAACCACGCCCTATTATAGCGGCGTGGCCGCTACCCGCCGACCACCGCCCGGATCACCTGGCCGCGGCTGAGCGGCAAGGGCCGGCCAAGCCCGTCCTGAATCTCCGCGTGCGGCGAAAAGCCGAGGCAATGGAAAATCGTCGCCGTCAGGTCCTGCGGCTGCACCCGGCCGTCGCGCGGATGACCGCCGATGGAGTCCGAGGCGCCGTACACCTGCCCGCCGCGCACGCCGCCGCCGGCCAGCGCGACCGAAAAGACGTGGCCCCAGTGGTCCCGGCCGCCGCCGCCGTTGATCTTCGGCGACCGGCCGAACTCGCCCATCCAGACGATCAGCGTGTCGCCCAGCATCCCGCGGTCGTCGAGGTCTTCGAGCAACGCCGAATAAGCCTGATCCATTTTCGGCATGAGGAAGCTCTTGCAGCGCTCGGCGTTGTTGTTGTGCGTGTCCCAGGCCGGGCTGTCGTTGGTGTCTTCCGCGGCCCGCGTCCAGTTCACCTGCACCAGAGACACGCCGGCGTCCACCAGCCGCCGCGCCAGCAGCAGGCTCTGGCCCCAGCGGTTGCGGCCATAGCGGTCGCGCAGGGCGGGAACTTCCTTATCGATGTCGAAGGCCGTCCGCGCCCGGCCGGCCCGCAGCAGGTCGAGCGCCTGCCGGCTGCGGACGTCGAAGCGCTCCACCGCCAGCCCCGACTCGGCCGCGTCCAGCCCGTGGTTGACCTGTTCCAGCAGCGACAGCCGGTCGTGCAGGCGCAGCGGCGGCACGTCGGCCGGCGGCGCCAGGCCAGGGATGCTGAAATCCGGCGAATTGGGATCGCAAAGGATCCGCCAGGGGTCGGCGGACCGGCCGAGGAAGCCGCCGTCCTGCCCCGGCCAGGGGATCATGCCGGTGTTCCAGATGTGCTCCGGGATGACGACCGAGGCCGGCAATCCGCCGTCGCCGGGCCGCAGCCGCTGAACGATGGCGGCGGTGCAGGGCCAGTCGTTGGGGGCGCCGGGCGTGCTGTTCTCGGAGTTCGTCGGCTGGTGCGGCACGCCGGTCAGCATCCAGTAGCCGCTCGACGAGTGGGCGTTGTCGTCGGTGGACATACCGCGCAGAATGCAGATCTGGTCCATCATGCGCGCGGTGCGCGGCATCAGCTCGCCGACCTGGATTCCGGGGACGGACGTGGCGATCGGCTTGAACGGACCGCGGATTTCTGCGGGGGCGTCCGGTTTGGGGTCCCACGTCTCGTGCTGCGGCGGCCCACCGAGATGGAAGAGGAGGATGCACGCCTTCGACCGGCCCGTCGTCGCCCCGGCCGCACGGGCGCCCAGCAACGCCGGCAGCGACAGACCGAACGCACTCAGGCCGCCCACGCGCAGCCACTCCCGGCGGGTGATGCCGTCGCACAGGCGCGGGCCTTTGCCCAGAATGCTCCACATGAGGCGCCCCCCTGGCGCGACGCAATACCATTGCTTTCCTCGGCAGTATACCGCGCCGCCGACGGCTTCCCACTCAATAATTCAACCCCGGCACGACAACGCCGCGCTCCTTCGCGCACCGGACCGCTTCCTCATATCCCGCGTCCACATGGCGGATCACGCCAGTCCCCGGATCGCTGGTCAGCACTCGCTGCAATCGGCCGGCCGCGTCGTCGCTGCCGTCGGCCACGACGACCATGCCGGCGTGGAGACTGTAGCCGATGCCGACGCCGCCGCCGTGGTGGACGCTGACCCAGCCGGCGCCGCAGGCCGTGTTGGCCAGGGCGTTGAGGATCGGCCAGTCGGCGATGGCGTCGGAGCCGTCCTTCATCGCCTCCGTCTCGCGGTTCGGCGACGCCACCGATCCCGCATCGAGGTGGTCGCGGCCGATGACGATCGGCGCTTTGATTTCGCCGTGCCGCACCATCTCGTTGAAGCGCAACCCAATGCGGGCGCGTTCGCCGTAACCGAGCCAGCAGATGCGAGCCGGCAGCCCCTGGAATTTCACCCGTTCGCGCGCCAGCCGAATCCACCGGGCCAGCGGTTCGTCGTGGCGGAACGTCTCCAGCACCGCCTGGTCGGTGCGATAAATGTCCGTGGGGTCGCCGGACAGCGCGGCCCAGCGAAACGGGCCCTTGCCCTCGCAGAACAGCGGACGAATGTACTCCGGAATGAAGCCGGGGATGCGGAAGGCGTCGGCGACGCCAGCCTCCGCCGCTTGGGCGCGGAGGTTGTTGCCGTAGTCAAACGTCACGGCGCCGCGCCGCTGCAATTCGAGCATCGCCTGGACATGAACGGCCATCGACTCCTTGGCCCGCCGGACGTATTCGGCCGGGTCGTCCCGCCGCAGTGCGTCGAGGTCTTCCCCGGCCGCCTTTTGCACGGGCACATATCCGTTGAGGGCGTCGTGGGCCGACGTCTGATCGGTCAGCACGTCTGGCGTCACGCCGCGGCGGGCCAGCTCCGGCAGCACAACCGCGGCGTTGCCGAGCAACCCGACCGACAGCGGCCGCTTTGCCCGACGAGCTTCGTCCAGCCAGCCGAGCGCCTCGTCGAGGTTGCGGGTCATGCGGTCGAGGTAACCGGTGCGCAGCCGGCGTTCGATGCGTTCGGGCCGCACTTCGACGCCGAGGAAGGCGGCGCCGTTCATGGTCGCGGCCAGCGGTTGCGCTCCGCCCATGCCGCCGAGGCCGCCGGTAACGAGAAGCCGCCCCGCCAGCGTACCGCCGAAATGCCGCCGGGCGCAAGCGGCGAACGTCTCATAAGTCCCTTGCAAGATCCCTTGCGTGCCGATGTAGATCCAGCTGCCGGCAGTCATCTGGCCGTACATGGTCAGCCCCATCGCCTCCAGCCGGCGGAACTCTTCCCACGTCGCCCATTTCGGCACGAGCAAACTATTGGCGATGAGGACGCGCGGCGCCAGGGCGTGGGTGCGGAGGACGCCGACCGGTTTGCCGGACTGGACGAGGAGGGTTTCGTCGTTTTCGAGCTTCGCGAGGGCGGCGACGATGGCGTCGAAATCGCGCCAGGTTCGGGCGGCCTTGCCGCTGCCGCCGTAGACGACGAGGCGATCCGGGTCCTCGGCGACTTCGGGATCGAGGTTATTGAGCAACATGCGGAGGGCGGCTTCCTGAATCCAGCCCTTGCAGGTGCGCTCGGGGCCGCGCGGGGCGCGGATCGGCCGGGGACGGGTGATGGCGGACATGATGGCGCCTCCCCTGGGGCGATGCCATCTCTCATTGTACCAGGAACGGCCCACGCACCGGGCCGGCCGTCAGAAGCCGGTGCTGTAACATCTCGCATTCACGCCGCCGTTGACGTACGCGACCCAGATGAAAGCGCGGCCGTTTGACCACTCGTAAATTGGGGCGTTCTGTACAAGCTGCATGGTCGCCTGGAGGTCCGCGTAGGTCTGCATGGCCTGGGTCAGCGCATTCCCAGCCAGCAACCGACCGGGGCCGAGTATCTGCTCCACCTGGGCCTGAGTCATTCCGGTCTTGAGCTTGTCGAAATTGGCTTTGCTCACCTGCGCCGCGGCCGGCTGCGGCTGAGACTGCGGCGGCAGGTTGTCTGCGGCGGGCGCGTCGCTCGTCCGCAGGCTCAGCCGCCGGCCGTCGATCAGGCCGGCAGCGTCGAAAAACTTCCCGTTGTGCCACGCGACCTGAAGCTGGTTGGCGCCTTCCGTCCAGGTGCTCGTATTGCACTGTATCTGCCCGTTGATGACGAGGAACCGGGCCGTTCCCCTTTCGGTGGGTTGTCCCAGGATGGCTTCGACTTCCGCCTCGGAAATCCCGTCATGGAGCATGGCGAAGTTGGCCGCGGTCAATCGGGGGCCGGGCGCTTGACCCGCCGGCGCGCTGGGGCCGCCCGTTGTGCCAGGGGCGCCCGTATTGGCGGGAGCGCCCGCCGAGCCGAAGCCGCCCTGCCGGTTGAGGATCACGAACGCCGCAACGCCGCCGCCGACGACCAGGACAAGCAGCACCGCCGCCACAGCCAGGCCGACCCAGACGCCTGCGGGGGCGCCCCGCGAGGCGCGCGACCGCCGCGCGGGGCGCCTTGCGCCGCGCCGCGCCGGCCGAGAATCGTCGTCCTCGTCGTCGACCGGCTCCACGGACGCGACGACCTGGAACGGCCGGGCGCATTTCCGGCAACGAACCCGTTTGCCTTCGAGTTCATCCGAGACGCCGAAGGAGCTGTCGCAATGGGGGCAGGTGATCTGGAGGGGCATGTCAGGGGCCCCGGCAGCAGGACGGATTTACGATGCACTGGTCGCCAACAGCAAGCGGTGGATGACCGGGAAAATTCTAGCAGGCTGGGGCGCCGGCGACAACCGTTGCATCACGCAATTGCAGCCGTTGCGGTTTCCAGAGGCCGCCTGATTCTCGGGTCGGCGGCCGTGGGCGGTTGCGGTCGCCCGGGGCCGCAATCCAGCCGCATTCATCTCGACCGTGGGCTTCCGGTGCGTTAGACTCGAACCTATCCGCATCGCAATACACGGGAAGGAGCCTCGTCATGATCCGCCGCCGTGAACGCCTGGTCTTCATCCTTTGCCTCTCCGTCTTGCCGGGAATGGCGCCGGCCGTGCGGGGCGCACCGGCGCCGCCAACCGACGACTACGGCGATCCGCTGCCGGCCGGGGCCGTCGCCCGGCTGGGGACGGTGCGCCTGCGGCACGCCGGGCCGGTGGAATGTCTGGCTTTTTCTGGCGACGGCAAGATGCTGGTTTCCGCCGGCGCGGATCAAACCGTCCGCATTTGGGACGCTATGACCGGACGGCAGGTCCAGGCAATCGATCGGTGGCTCGATGTTGTAAACGGCGTCCTTTTCTCCCCCGACAGCAAATCAATCATTACTGCGGGTTGGTCGATCGAGGGGCCCGCGCTAAAGTGCTGGAGCGTCTCCGACGGCAAGGAGCAGCGGACGTTTCGTTCGACGTGCGGCCTGACTTGCGTCGCGCTCTCGCCGGACGGCAAGACGCTGGCGGCGGGCGGCGTACAGAGCGAAATCCAGTTGTGGAATTTCGAGACGGGCGAGGCCGTCGGCAAACTGGACCACGAGTCGCCCAGCCGCCTGACGTCCATCACCTTCTCGCCCGACGGTAAGCTCCTGGCCGCGGCGGGACCCGAGGCGCCGGCTCATGTGTGGGACCTGAAAACCGGCAAGGACCTTTGCAAGTTGAGCGGCCGCTTTTGCTCAGTGACTTTCGCCCCGGACGGCAAAACCATAGCGGCCCGGTCAGCTCACGATGGCGCCTCCGTATGGGATGCGGCCAGCGGCACGCTGACGCGACAACTCGGCGGCGGTTGGGGATGGGGTCTAACCTTCGCGCCGGACGGGACCGCCGTCGCAGCCGGATCCGAATATGGCGTGTGTGTATGGGACCCTCAGAGCGGCAAGGAGTTGTATCACCTAGACGCACATTCCGATTGGGTCCGGTGCGTGGCCTTTTCTCCGGACGGCACGCGGCTGGCGACGGCGGGGGAGGACCAGACGATTCGCGTCTGGGACGCGGCTTCACACCGTGAAGTCGATGCCTTCGCGAGGGAACCCGGCGGCCATGTGGCGGCGCAGTTCGTCGCCGCCAGCCGGCGTCTGGCCGTGCGTTACGCTTCACTCGGCACGGCGCGCGACTATGGCAGCGTAACGACCAGTCGGGGCAACCTGTCGTTTCGTACATGGGACCTTTCGAGCCTGGATGAGATTGGTTCGGGGGCGTCCCGCAGCTTCGCTGGGAAGGCAGGCGTGGTTTCGGCGGACGGGCGGCTTATCGCCCGTCCCGATGATGAGCACGACGGCGCCGTCGTGGTGCTGGACGCCGAATCAGGCAAGAAGTTCGACCGCTATAGGCTCGACGGGAAGGGCTGCTTCGCCTGGCCCCTCGCGTTCTCTCCGGACGGCAAGCGGCTGGCGGTGGAAAGCGACGAGGGGGCTTTTGGTATTAGCCACGTCCCCAACTATCACATTCGCCTCTGGGACGTGCCAGCCAGGAAGGAAGTCGCTGAGGTGGACCGGCCGCCGCGGGAAGGCGTGGAGGCTCTTGAGTTTTTGCGCAACGGTTTGGTCCTGGCGGCAGTGGGCCGGGATTTCGGAGAACCTTGCTATCTTCACCTATGGGACGCTGTGACGGGAAAGGAAATCCGCCCCACCAACAACGAAGTAATCAAGGGATCCGTCATTGCGTTCTCTCCAGTTGGGCGCTATCTGGCGATCGGTGGAAGGTCCAGCAGCCGCTTGCGCTTGATCGATCAAGAGGACCGGGAAGACCCTGCCGTCGTCATTCTTGAACTGGCGACGGGGCGCATTGCAATCCAGTTGCCCGCGTTCCCCGGGCGGAACTGCTGCTGCCTGGCGCTTGACGGCGGGCGCTTGGCCGTCGGCGGCCCGGACGGCGACATCATCCTGTGGGATCTTTTAAAGAACCGTAAGAGTGCGACTCTTTCCGGCCACCGTGGCGCGATCCATTCACTTTCCTTCGCCTCGGACGGTCGGATGCTGGCCTCCACAAGCACGGACACGACGGTCCTGCTCTGGGACGTGAGCGAATGGGCCCCAGCGCGGCTGGACGAGATGCTGCTGACGCCCCACCAGCGGGATGCCTGCTGGTCCGACCTGGCCGACGGGGACGCTGGCCGCGCCTTTGAGGCCGTCGCCGCCCTGGCGCGATCCGGCGACGCGACGGCCGCCTTTCTCCGCGAACGGTTGCGGCCCGTGGGCATGGCCGACAAGGAGCGCGTGGCCCGGCTGATCGCGGACCTGGACAGCGACGATTTCGACATGCGTGAAACGGCCAGCCGACGGCTGGCGGAGTTGGAAGAGGCGGCCGGTCCAGCACTGGAAGCTGCCCTGATGCACAACCCCTCGCCGGAAGCCCAGCGACGGGCGACCGAACTGCTCGACCGGCTGGGGCACTGGCCGCCCGTGCCGGCGCGGCTGCGGGCCGTGCGAGCGGTCGAGGTGCTGGAGCGGCTTGGCACGCCGGAGGCCCGGCGCGTGCTGCAAGAATTCGCCGACGGAATCCCGGAGGCCCAGCAGACTCGGGAAGCCAGGGCCGCCCTGGACCGCTTGACGCGCCCTTCCAGCCCGGCGCCATGATGCGGATGGTGAGCGATGCCTTTCATGCCGCCTGCTTGCGGGCTTGACGGCCGGCCTCGCTCGCAATCCGCGCGGACTGTGCGGGCGCCTGCCACTGGCGAAACCCGCCTCGCGCCGTCCGCACGTCCTCGATCAGGTACAGCGTCGCCGGGTCGAAGCGTTCAATCATCTGCACGACCTGCGGCAATCGCTTGCGGGCCACGATCGTGAACAGAACGTGGACGCCGCCGGTCGCCCCCTGCCCCTCCACGCTGGTGACGCCGTGCCCCGCCGCCCGCAGGGCTGTCACCAATTCGGCGGCGTCGCGCCGCGTCAGCACGCGGACCACCTGCGTGCCGAGCGCCAGCCGCTCCTCAATGCGGATGCCGAGGTACGTCCCCAGCGTGAAACCCAGCGCATAGCCGATGAAACAGGTCGGATTGCTCAGGTTCTGCATCACCTGGCTGATGGCGAACAGCCAGACGGTCACTTCCACCAGCCCCAGTGCGGCGGCCTGGATCTTCATGCCGCGGGCGATGAAAATGGTGCGGACGGTGTCCAGCGTGACGACGGCCGTCTCCGCCAGGCAGATCAGCAGCGGCAGCAAAATCATCGTCATGAAGTCTCTTCCTTCCGTGTTTCCTGCGAACGCCCCTATCAGAACTTGCTACGCCGCCCGTTTGCCCTTCCGGACCGGCGGCTCATGCTTCCAGCGGCGGTGCAGCCAGAAATATTGCTCCGGCGCCCGCCGCGCCAGCCGTTCCAGCGCCGCCGTGAACCGCTGCGTGATGGCGCGCACCGCATCCGGCCGGCCGGCGTACTCCTCCGGCAGAATCACCTCCTCCGCAACGATCCGATACCGCATCGGCTGGCCGACCCGCGGCATGCCGATCACCACCATCGGTGTGTTGAACTCCAGCGCCAGCAGCGCCACCGCCTTGTGCGTAGACGCCGGCCTGCCGAAGAAATCCACAAACTGGCCGCGAGCGCCGGCGTCCTGATCGCCCAGCGTGGCGACGGCGCCGCCGGAGGCCAGCGCCGCCTGGATGCGGTCGAAATCGCCGTCCTTGTACAGGATCTTCTGTCCCGTCCGTTCGCGGATTCGGTGGAGCAAAAACGCGTTGAGATGGGGATTATCGAGCTTGCGGGCGATTGCATAGGTCTGGAAACCGAGCAGACCGAGGACGTAGCCGCCCAGTTCCCAGTTGCCGAAGTGGCCGGTGACGAACAGCAGCGGACGTCCACACAGCAGCCCCTCCACGATGGCCCGGCCGTTCTCCAGCGTCACGTAGCGCCGCCAGGTGTTCGGATTGAGCATCCGCGGCAAATGGGCGATTTCCACCAACACCGAGACGAAATGACGATAAACACCCCGCACCATGCGGTCGCGCTCTCGGTCGTTCAGTTGGCCGGCGTAGGCGTGCTTGAGGTTGTCGTCGGCCACGAGCCGGTGGCGGCGGTCGATGTGGTACGCCAGCCAGGCCAGCACGCCGGCCAATCGGCGGGCCGTGGGCAGCGTCAGCATCTGCACCGCGCAGAGCAGGACGCGTACAGCGAGGTAGACGGCGTAATCGGCGACGGCGAAACGCGGCTTGGACATGCGGCCACTCCTTTGGCCTGACTCATCCTCCCCTCTCCCCTGTACTCAGGGGAGAGGGGTTGGGGGGTGAGGGGGTTCTGTCTTCCGCGCGAAGACAACCCCTCACCCCCAACCCCTCTCCCCCGAAGCGGGGGAGAGGGGAGAAAGCCAGTGAGTCATTGCGCCTTCAACTCGATCGTCCGTCCGGTGCGCGCCGAGCGGTAGACCGCCTCGATCACCTCGACCGAACGCCGCCCCTCGCGCCCGTCCACCAACGGCTTGCCGCCGGTGCGGACGGCCGCCACAAAATCGGCAAGCTGGCGGGCGTGACCCTGGTGCGAGATCGCGGCCGGATCGCTGGCGCCGCCGGACGCCCCGACTTTGCGGGCGAAGCGCTCCTTCAGGGCCCGATCCTCCAGCGTCTCCGGCGTGAAGTCCCAGCGCAGCACGTCCTCCTGTTCCACCACAACAGACCCGCGATCGCCATGCACCGCGATAGTCTTGGGCAGGCCGGGATACACGCTGGTCGCGGCCTGGATGACGCCGAGGGCGCCGCTGGCGAAACGCAAACAAGCCGCGGCCGTGTCCTCCACCTCGATGCGCTCGTGGGCCAGCATGGCGGTGAAGCCGGTCACATGCGTGACTGCGCCCATTAACCACAATAAGAGATCGACGTTGTGGATCGCCTGGTTCATGAGGGCGCCGCCGCCGTCGAGGGCTTGCGTGCCTTTCCAGCCGCCCTGGTCGTAGTACGACTGCGGCCGCTGCCATTTGCAGGTCGTCTCGGCCAGCGTCAGCCGGCCGAACTTGCCGGCGTCCACGGCCGCTTTCAGCGCCTGGTTGGAATCGGCGAAGCGCGATGGGAAGATGGTGCAGAGCTTCACCCCGTTGCGGTCGCACGCCTCGATGATGCGGTCGCAGCGCTCGGCCGTGATTTCCAGCGGCTTTTCGACGACGACGTGCTTGCCGGCTTGGGCCGCGGCGACGGCCGGCGCCAGGTGAGCGCCGCTCGGCGTCGTTACGATGACGGCCTGGACGTCCGGCTGCACCAGGGCCGCCGCCAGGTCGGCGTGTATCGGACAAGACAGACCGAGTTCGGCGGCTATTCTGCGGGCGTTGTCCGGGTTGCGGCTAACCAGCGCGGCGACGCGGGCGCCGGGGACTTCCGCGAGGGCGCGCACGTGGAAGCGGGCGATCATGCCGACGCCGACGATCGCAAAGCCGAAATCGTTCGCCACGTCGCTTCACTCCGCGTCACTTGGCCGGCGTCGTCCGCAGCAGCCCGATCGCCCGCCAGACGTATTGCACGCCGCTCAGCACCGTGGCGATCACAGTCGCATAAACCAGCCCGATGCAGGCCCAATCGGGTACGGCCGATCCGCCCGGCTCGGTGCGCAGCCATAACATGCTAAAGATGGCGATGAGGGCCGCGAATTGCAACACCGTCTTGAGCTTGCCGAACCAGTCAGCGCCGAATTTCGCACCCGTCGTCTCCATGAAGCTGCGCAAACTGGTGATAATGAGTTCGCGCAGCACGATCACAGCCGTCATCCACGGCAGCAGCCATCCGCCTTTCGCGCCTTCGGGCAAGAGGAAAATGAAAGCGCCGCAGTTAAGGACTTTGTCCGCCAACGGATCGAGGTTGCGGCCCAGCGCCGTGCCCAGCTTCCAGCGGCGGGCGATCCAGCCGTCCAGCCAATCGGTGATCGCGGCGGCGATGAAAAGGAGAAGACAGGCCAGCCATGTCCAGTTTTGGCCGATCGAGATGAATACGAACAGCAGCGCCGCCATGCCGAAGCGGCTGAAAGTGAGCTGGTTCGGCAGGTTCCACCACGGCACGGATCGGCCGGGGTCGGGGGTCGTTGCCGCCATGGGCGTCTCCCCTTTCACTACCGAATCTTGATCGCCCTCGCCAGCAGATCATAGCCGTCGGCGCCGGTGACGCGGGCGCGCACCAAATCGCCGGGCCGCAGGCCCTTGCCCTTGAGCCGCACCGTGCAATCGATCTCTGGGGCGTCGGCGTGGCCGCGGCTTGCAAAACAGCCGGGAACCTCCGCATCCGGCCCGTCCACGATGACTTCCTGCTCCTTGCCGACCTGGGCCTCCGCTTGGCCGAAGGCGATGTCCTGCTGAATCTCCATGAGCCGATTTCGCCGCTCCGTTTTCAGCTCTTCGGGAACCTGATCGGGCAACCGCGCGGCCGGCGTCCCCGGCTCCAGCGAATAGGGGAAGACGCCCACGCGGTGGAATCGCTGTACTTGCAGGAACTCCGCCAATTCGCTGAACTCGGTTTCCGTCTCGCCGGGGAAGCCCACGATGAACGTGGTCCGCAGCGTCAGGTTCGGGATCGCCTTCCGCAGCCGGCCGAGCAGGTCCTCTGTGGCAGCGCGATCGACCTTGCGCGACATGCGACGCAGCACATGGTCGTTGATGTGCTGCAGCGGCATGTCGAGATAGGGAATAACTTTCTTCGCTGTCGCCATCGTCTCAATGAGATCGTCGGTAAAATGGATGGGATAGGCGTAGAGAACGCGGATCCACTCCACGCCGTCGATGCGGTCCAGCTCGCGCAGCAATTCGGCCAGCCGCACTTTGCCGTACAGGTCGAGCCCGTAATACGTCGTGTCCTGGGCCACGACGATCAGCTCACGCACCCCGTCGGCGGCCAGCTCGCGGGCCTCGCGCAGGACTTCTTCCATCGGCTTGGTGACGTGCTTGCCGCGCATTCCCGGAATGGCGCAAAACGTGCAAAGCCGATCGCAACCCTCGGATATCTTCAAATAGGCATAATGGCGCGGCGTGATGCGCAGCCGTTCGGTGTCGGACAGGGCCTTGACCGGGGCGGGACGGAACAGGCTTCGCTGCTCCCCATCCCCTCTCTCCCCCCGGCGGGAGAGGGTTAGGGGGTGAGGAGCCAGGGCGCGATTCACGACCTGGGCGATTTCCTCCCGGCCGAACACGCCGACGATGTGATCGACTTCCGGCACTTCCTGCAGCAGATCGTCTTTCTTCCGTTCCGCCAGGCAGCCGGCCACGACGACGGCGCCGACGCGGCCCTGCCGTTTCAACTCCAGCATCTCGCGGATGACGCCGAGCGATTCCTGCCGAGCCGGCTCGATGAAGCCGCACGTGTTGACCACCACCACGTCGGCGCCGTCGGCGTCGGGCGTGAGCGAGTAGCCGTCCTGGGCCAGCTTGCCCAGCATCCGCTCGGAATCGACCAGGTTTTTCGGGCAGCCGAGGCTGATGAAGGCGAAAGTTTGCTTTTGGCTCATTGCTTCCATTCGCCTGCGTCACGCGGCAGACGTCTCTAGATGCTTGAGGAATTCGATTAACAGCAGCGAAATGGTTTCCCAGCGGTCGTAAATACCTGGATCGTCGCTGATGGCTGTAAAGACAATGAGCGAATTCCGACCAACGCGCAGCGTTTCAGGATGTCGAATCTCAAAGGTGCGGCCGCTGGTCATGCGGATCTGGAATGGACGGAATGGTTGCGCCCGTAAATAGCCCAGAATGTCCTGTGGTGGAACCATGCTGCGTCGCTCAACGCCTCCCTTAAACTACAAGGATTTATAGCGAACGGGTGGCGCGCCCGTCAAGTTTGGGCTTATCCGCAAACTGCGCAGATTACGCAGAAAAAGACATTTTTTGCGCCTTTCTTACTGCGTAATCTGCGCAATCTGCGCATGAATGGCATGTCAGCGGGTTGTCAGTTGTCGTTGACCGTCCGCCCCCCTTTCCGTACTATCCCGCCCGCGCCGGGGCGGGTCGTCAAACCGCCGCGTCTCTCAAACCACCCAACCGGGTGATGCATGACCTGGCGGAAGTGGCTGGTCCGTGGTCTGGTCTTCTCCGTCTTGGGCCTTGTGGCCCTGGCGGTCGTCGCGTATCAGGCCTGGACCAATCCCACCGCCGTTCGCGCCCAGGTGATCGCCCAGATTCGCAGCCGCTTCGCCGCAGGCTGCGTCAGCGTCGGCCTGGAATCGGCTCGGCTCCGCCTCCTCGGCGGCATCGCCGTCAGCGAGCTGCGCGTCGCCCGCACCGACGGCCTGGATCGCAAGGATTTCCTGTACGTCCCGTCGGCCGTCATTTACCACGACAAGGAGCGTCTATCGGAGGGCGCCATCGCCGTCCGCAAACTGGAATTGCATCGGCCGCAGCTGCGAGTCGTCGTCGATCGGGACGGCCATTGCAATCTGGCCGGCGTCTTCGCGCCCACCGACCCCAACGTGCCGTATCCGTCCATCGTCGTGGATCAGGGTACGCTCATCCTGGAAGACGGCGCCAACGGCGCCACGCTGCTGGAAATCAAGGACGTAAGCCTCACGTCCGTCGAGGACCCGCCGGGCGTCGTCACCGTCGCCGGGGCCGGCAAGAGCGACGTGGCCGGACCGGTGCGATTTGACGCCGTCCTGCATCGGGCGGGAGGCGACACGACGGCGACCGTGGATTTCGACCAAATCCCAGTCGGCCCCGACCTGGTGCAGCGCCTCGCCGCCGTCTGCGCCGACGCCGCCGCTCAGGCACGCGAGCTGAGCGGCGCCGGGTCCGTTCACGTCGCGCTCGCCGTCCATCCCGCCGAACCGCAGCCGTTCACATACGACGCCGCGCTGCGTCTTCACCACGGCGCCCTGAGCCACGCCTGTCTGCCCCGGCCGCTCAAGGACCTGGAGGCCCTGGTCCACGTCGTCAACGGCCTGATTCCACTGGTCCACTGCACCGCCCGCGCCGACGACGCCCGCATCGATCTCACTCTCCGGGATGTGATTCCGCCCAAAAAGGCTTCGGATAATATTTATGACATGGTCCGCGAACTCGACCTGACCGTCGATCGCTTGCCCGTCGCGGCCGACCTCTTTCAAACAGGGCCGGAGTGTGTGCGTCAAATTCAGGACGTGTACAGGCCAAGCGGATCGCTCAATCTTACGCACACCTTCCGCCGCGACGGCCCCAGCCAGTGGCGGCAGCGCTGGATTCTGCGGCCCAACGGCATGTCTGGTCAATTCGCCGGCTTCCCCTACCGGGCGGCCAAGATCGCCGGGACCATCGACTTTCAGCTGAACAGCGACCAAACGATCGCCTGCGGCGTGGACCTGACCGGCGACGCCGGCGGCCGACCCATCACGGTCAAAGGGAAGGTCAACGGCCCCTGCCCCTCGCCGGCCGTCGATCTCGCCATTGGCGGCGACGACCTCCTGCTCGACGACAAGATGTTCAATGCCTTGCCGGACTCGGTCAAAAAAACCGTCCGACCCTTTCTGCCGGAGCGGAGTCGGCAGATCGGTTTGGCGGCGGCCCCCATGGGACGCGCCGACGTGAAGGCGACCATCCACCGCGAAGCAGGCAAGGACTTCGAGAACCGCTATCTCATTCGCTTCCACGATGCGTCGGTGCAGTATGACCTGTTCCCCTTGGCCTTGGAGAAGGTGAACGGCGAGTTGGACCTGCGGACGCCGGGCGGATGGGTCTGCCGTAACTTCCATGCGATGCACGACGACGGCGCCATCCGCTTCGAGGGCCGGTCCTACACGGCGCCGGCCCCCGTTCCTGCGACAGCGCCGACCCCGGGGGATAAAAGCACAGGCGACGCGGCCGACGCCCAAGATCGCATCTATCTCGTGATCGACGGCGAAAACCTGCCGACCGACGCCGACGACTTCAAAAACGCCCTCGCCCCGCCGGCCTTGTCCGAGCGGGCGCCGCTGCGCTCCGCCTGGGAAGCGCTATCCATCAGCGGCCGGATGGGATTTCACGCCGTGGTGGACCAGGCGCTGGATCAGCCCAAGGACATCGACGTGTCCGTGACAGCCCATGGCTGTTCCCTCAGGCCGCGCTTCTTCCCCTATGACCTCCAGGATTTCTCGGGGGCGGTGCGCTACGTCCATGAGCAAGTGTATTTGACCGATCTTCGCGCACAGCACGGCGCCTGCCAGGTGGCATTGAAGCGGGGGCACGTTGTGGTCAAGCCTGGCGGCGGCTTCCAGGCGCGGCTGGAAGGAATTCGCGGAGCGCCGCTCACCGCGGACGACGAGTTCCTGGCGGCCCTGCCGGATCCGCTGCGGGCCGGTTTGGCGGGACTGCACATCCGCGGCCCGCTCACGGCGACGACCGACCTGGTCGTGGATGCGCCCGGCGACCCAGGCGGCCCGATGGTTTTGTGGTGGGACGGCAGCGTGGAGCTGCGCGACGCCGCCGTGCGGCTTGGCGTGGATGTCACCGGCGTGGACGGCCAGGCGGCCTGCTGCGGTCGCTACAACGGCCGACGGCTAGAATCGGTAGTCGGCAACGTGCTGCTGGAACGCGCCCAGGTTTTCGGTCAGCCGCTGGAAAACGTCCACACCCGGCTCGAAGTCGAACCCGCCTCGCCGAACACGTTGCGCTTTCGCGACCTTCATGCCGACCTCTACGACGGCGCGCTGGGCGGCGAGGGCCGCTTCGATTTCGGAGCGGAGACGCGCTTCGACGTGACCTTGAAGGGATTGCGGATCGATCTGGCGAAATTCGCCCGGCACAACAATTTCGGCCCCGACGCTCAGATGAAAGGCCTGGCGTCGGCCGCGCTGCATCTGTCCGGCGAAGGCGTCGATATCAGCGGGCTGAAGGGCAACGGCCGGATCGACGTGCCGGAGGGAAAGCTCTATAAGCTGCCGCTGCAGCTGGACCTGCTGAAAGCGTTCGGCCTGCGCGTGCCCGACCGGACGGCCTTTGAGCAGGCTCATGCCGTTTTCGCCATCGACGGGCCGCAGCTGCAAGTGCAGGGTCTGGACCTTTTGGGCAATGCAGTGAGCCTGCGCGGGCGGGGCACGGTGGATCTGGTGTCGGGCGGACTCAACCTCGATTTCAACGCCGACTGGGGTCGCCTGGCTGAAGTCCTGCCGGCCGGCGTAAATGAGATTCCGCGAGCAATGAGCGATCAGCTGCTGAAGATCAAAATGCGCGGCAGCATTGGCGACGTGCACTTCGACAAGGAGCTGGCGCCCGGGGTAGTCGATTGGGTCGAGGGGGCGGCGGGGCCGTGATACGGACATTCGTCATCGCTGAGGTTAGCTTGCCGCCTGCGCCGATTATAAGCGGCACTCACAAAAAGGTGGCTGGATCTGTGATTTTAGAGCTCCAGCCACCTTTTTGTGAGTGCCTCTAACGAAGATACGGAGGCCCATGTGCTAGGCAGCATCCTGCACCGGATGATCCTCTGGGAGCTGATCAAGGTGTTCCTGATGTCGCTGGTCGGCATCACGGGCATCTTGCTTATGGCGGGGATCGTGGCGGAGGCGACCCAGCAGGGACTAAGTCCAGGTCAGATTCTCGCCGCCATCCCGCTCATTATTCCCAGCACGCTGCCATACACCATTCCCGCCACGACGCTGTTCGCCTGCTGCGTCGTCTACGGTCGGTTGGCGGCCGACAACGAAATCCTGGCCATCAAGTCCTCAGGGGTGAACATCCTCCATGTCGTCCGCCCCGGTTTGCTGCTCGGCGTCGCCGCCAGCGCCGTCACCATGTTCCTCTACTGGGACATGATCCCGGCGTCGCACCGCCTGCTGCGACAAATGGCATTCGATGACGCGGAAGAGCTGATTTACGGCATGCTCCGCAAGCAGCACAGCTTCAATTATCCACAAATGCCCTACGCCATCTGGGTGCGCGACGTCGAGGGCAAGAAACTGGTGGATCCGGTCATCAAGGGGCGAAACACGCAGGGCCTTAACTTTGTGGCCCAGGCCAGGGAGGCGGAGCTGCACGTGGACATGGCGGCCCGAAAGCTGAGCATCACCCTGTCCATCGGCCGCTTCATCACGTCGGACGACCAGGACAACGGCATTTTCGACTCCAAAACGGTGGATGTGGATTTGCCGCCTACCTTTGGCAAGGACGCCGACCTCCGACCGCGCGACATGACGTGGAACGAGATGCTGGTCCAGCGGCGCCAATTCCAGGACTACGACGCGATCTATCAGCAGGAGATCGTCAACCGCGATCATGGCGGACCTGGGACCGCCGCCGTCGATTCGTTGCCGCCGCCGGACGGTGCGCCCGCCAATCCGCCCAACCACCGCAAGGACAAGAAGCAGCTCCAATTTGAGGATGATTATCTGCGGCAGCAGATTCTATGGCTGGACGTGGAGCTGCTGATGCGGCCGGCCCTTAGCGCGGGTTGTTTCTGCTTCATCCTGGTCGGCTGCCCGGTCGGCATCTGGCTGAGCCGCAGCGACTACCTCAGCTCGTTCATCGTTTGCTTCTTGCCCATCTGCCTTCTCTATTATCCGCTGATGCTTTGCGGCACCGGCCTGGCCAAGGAAGGGCGCTTGGACCCGGCGGCCCTTGTGTGGGGCGCCAACCTGGTGATGGGCCTTATCGGCGGCGTGCTGTTCTGGCGCTTGCTGCGGAATTAAATGTGGGGCAGGATTCCAATCCTGTCGTTAGCCGGACAGGATTGGATTCCTGTCCCACGGACCCTGCTCGGAATCGTTATGCGCCCTTGGCCGCCGGTCGGGGCGGCGACGACGGCGGCTTGGGCGGCGGCGCGGTCTTGTTCAGCATTACTTTGGTCCGCTTGCGCAGCTTGGCCGTCGGGCGATCGTGTTCGTCCTCGATGTCGCCGACGATCTCCTCCAGCACGTCTTCCAGCGTAATCAGGCCCACGATGTGATCGTCGTCGTCGCGAACCAGCGCCATTGGCCGTTTCGCCTTGCGGA
>DATKHW010000744.1:0-10143 GCA_035546275.1 Gemmataceae bacterium | reverse complement strand
TGGTTTCCTAGGCCAAAAACCCCTCACACCCGACCCCCCTCCCCTCGCTACAGGGGAGAGGGGAGAAGCTTATGGGACAGTCACTTGGCTCAAACGTGGCGAACTCGGAGGATCGGCCATGAACCGGCGAACCGGCATTCCAACGGCGGCGGGTGCGGCGTTGCTCCTGGGGGCGGCGGCCCTCTGCATCCATCCCGTCGCGCCGCAGCGTGTCGCCGCCCCCGCCGCGCTAAAATCGACGCCGATCGGCCGCAAGATCGACGATGTCATTATCCATGATCTGTTCGGCAAGCCGCACACGCTCTCAGAATGGGCCGATTCCAAGTTCCTCGTCGTCGCCTTTTTAGGAACGGATTGTCCGCTGTCGAAACTGTATGGGCCTCGCCTCGACGAACTGGCCCGCGAGTTCGGCTCTCGCGGCGTCGCCTTCGTCGGCGTCAATCCCAACGCCCAAGATTCGCTCGCCGACCTCGCGGCCTTTGTGCGCCTCCATAAAATTGCTTTTCCGCTCTTCAAAGACATCAATGGCGCCGCCGCTGAACGTATGGGCGCCGTTCGCACGCCGGAAGTCTTCGTCCTCGACGCCGACCGCGTCGTTCGCTATTGGGGCCGCGTCGACGATCAATACGGCGTCGGCGCCCGCCGGCCGACGCCGATCCGGCGCCACCTGGCCGAAGCGCTCGTGGAATTGCTCGATGACAAGCTGGTGTCACTGCCGGCCGTTCCATCGGTCGGCTGCCGCATCGGGCGCCTTCCGCCGCAGAAAAGCAGCGGCGACGTCACCTATGCCAATCAAATCAGCCGGCTGCTGCAACGGCGCTGCGTCGAGTGCCACCGCGCCGGCGAGGCGGGCCCGTTCCCGCTGACCGATTACCGCAACGCCGCCGATTGGTCGGCCATGATCGGCGAGGTGGTCGCGGACGATCGAATGCCGCCGTGGTTCGCCGACCCGCGTCACGGCCGGTTCCGTAACGACGCCCGCCTCACGCCGGAGGAGAAGAGCCTTCTGTTCCGCTGGATCGACGACGGCTGCCCCGAGGGGGGCCCCGCCGCCCAGCCGGCGCCATTGGCCGCCTCCGACGGATGGCGCATCCCGATGCCCGATCAGATTATCTATATGGCGGATCAACCTTACGAAGTTCCCGCCGACGACGATGTGCCGTATCAGTATTTCAAAGTTGATCCCGGCTTCACGGAGGACAAGTATGTGCAAGCGGCCGAAGTGCGGCCGGGCGACGCAGCGGTGGTCCACCACGCCCTGGTGATGATCGTGCCGCCCGGAGAAGGCGTCGCTCCAGACAGCGCCGGCGCGCTGCTCGATTACGCGCCCGGCATGGCGCCGACCGCCCTGCCTCCCGGCGCCGCCCTCCGCGTCGCGGCCGGGTCCAAATTCCTGTTTCAGATGCACTATACGCCCAATGGCTCGCATCATCGCGATCGGACCAGTCTCGCACTGGCGTTCGCCGATCCGAAAACGGTGAAAATCTCCGTGCGAGGCGGCGCTGTCTTCAACACCCAAATCAACATCCCCGCCGGCGCCCGCGATTATAGTCTCACGGCGGAGTACACGGCGCCGCAGGACATAATGGTGCTGAACCTGTCGCCGCACCTGCACCTGCGCGGCAAATCGTTCCGCTTCGAAGCGATTTACCCCGACGGCGGGCGCGAGACGCTGCTGGACGTGCCGCGCTGGGACTTCAACTGGCAGCTGCGCTACGATCTGGCGCAGCCGGCCCGGTTGCCCAAAGGCACGCGGTTGGTTTGCACGGCCCACTGGGACAACTCAGCCGACAATCCGAACAACCCGGACCCAATGCGCCAAGTCCGCTGGGGCGATCGAACGGACGACGAAATGATGATCGGCTTTTTCGCCTATTCCCTTCTGAATTAGCCTATTTGCCAAAACGGCTGCGCACGCCGATCTTGCGGACCCTGCGGCCTGCAGCGACCGAGCGAGCGTCCACGGCGGCGTCCGCACGCCGAAATTCGGCTCTTGCGCATGGTAAGATGGGGCGGGGAGTCCCATCGCACCGAAAGGGGAAGGGCCATGAAATGTTGGTTTTGCGACGAGGAAGCGCGAGGCGCGTGCGCGGCCTGCGGCCGCGGCCTGTGCCGGCAGCACGCCCACAAGCATGACGAAATGACTATCGCCAAGACCGACACCAGCACGGGCTACTCGACCTATTATAACGTCTATGGCGCTCTGAAATGCACGGAATGCCGCCTCGAATGGAAATCGTACAAGCCCGGCGGCTGACGGCGGCGGGTCGGCGGGTCGTATAATAGCTTCGCCCGACCCGAGGCGCCGGCCCCATGAAAGCGGAAATCGTCTCCATCGGCAGCGAGCTGACCAGCGGCCAGAACCTCGACACCAATAGCCAGTGGCTTAGCCGCCGGCTGGCCGAGAACGGCGTCCCCGTCGGCTGGCACACCACCATCGCCGACGATCTCGACGCCAACGTGGACGCCTTCCGCATCGCCTCCAGTCGGGCCGCGCTTGTAGTCATCACCGGCGGCCTTGGGCCGACCCAGGACGACCTGACGCGCGAAGCCCTGGCGCGGGCGGCCGGCGTCGAGCTGGTTTTCCACCAGGAACTCTTCGAGCAAATCGCCGCCATGTTTCGTCGGCGCAATCGCGCCATGCCGGAGCGGAATCGGGTGCAAGCCATGCTGCCGGCCGGCGCCGAGGCGCTACCCAACGAATGCGGCACGGCCCCCGGCGTCTGGATGCGCCTGGGCGGCGCGCACGTCGCCGCCATGCCCGGCGTGCCCTCCGAAATGCACGTCATGTATGAAAAGCAGGCGCGGCCGCGCCTGACGGCTCTGGGCGTCGGCGGCGGCGTCCTCCTGGAGCGCAAGATCAACGCCTTCGGCGCCGGCGAATCGGCCGTGGAGGAGAAGCTGTTCGACCTGACGCGCCGGGGAAATATCCCGGAGGTCGGCATCACCGTCGGCGACGCCACGATTTCTCTGCGCATCCTGGCCCGCGCTCCATCGCTCGCCGAGGCTCAGCAACAGATCGAGCCCATTGAGCGGACCATCCGCGAACGGCTCGGCGACCTGGTGTTCGGCGTGGACGACGAAGATTTGCACCACGCCGTGGCCGGTCTCTTGTTGGCGAAGCGAAAGACGCTGGCTGTGGCGGAGGGCGTAACGGCGGGACTGGTCGCGTCCCGGCTGTCGGCCGTGCCGGGGGCCAGCGCCTGGCTGCGGGGCGGCATAATCGCCTATGACAATCGCATTAAGGTCGAAATACTGGCGGTGCCGCAGGAACTCATTGAGGAGCATGGCGCCGTCAGCTCCGAGGTCGCGGAGGCGATGGCCGTCGGCTGCCGCACGCGCTTCCGCAGCGACCTGGGCGTCAGCACCGTCGGCGTCGCCGGACCGGGCGACCTGGGGCCGGATAAGCCGGTCGGCATGATCTTCGCCGGCCTGGCGTGGGATGGCGGTTCGGCGGCCGTCGGTCACAGCTGGACCGGCGGGCGGACCGAAGTACAGCGGCGCACCGCCAAGGCCGCGCTCAACCGCGTCCGCCTGCACCTGATGAGGTCCTAAAACTCACGCAAGGACGCAAAGGCGCTAAGAGCCGCAGAAAATGAACATCCTGGTGCTCAATACGGGGTCGAGCAGCGTTAAATTCGGACTGATCGCATCCGGAGATGAGCGCGTGCTGCTGGATGGGACGGCCGACTGGACGGCCAAGCCCGCCCAGCTGACGCTGCGCCATGCCGGTTCGCCGGCGGCTGACTCGCCTTTGCCGGCCGACGGGTGCGGACCGGCCGTTGAGCATGTGCTGGCGCTGCTTCGCAAAGAAAGGACAATGGAGGTCGCCGCGGTCGGTCATCGCGTCGTCCACGGCGGTTCGGTCTTCACCGCAGGCGTCGTCGTCACGCCGGCTGTAAAGCAGGCGCTCGCCGGCTTGGCGGAGCTCGCGCCCCTGCACAACCCGGTCAACGTCGAAGGAATCGAGGCGGCCGAAAAGGCGTGGCCGGATGTGCCGCACGTCGCCGTCTTCGACACGGCCTTCCATGCGACGATTCCCGAGGCCGCACGCACCTACGCTGTGCCGTATCAGTGGACGCAGGAATGGGGCCTGCGCCGCTACGGCTTCCACGGATTGAGCCATGCCTATTGCTCCGACCGGGCCGCGAAAATGCTTGGCAAGGGACCGCATGGGTTGCGCGTCATCGTGTGCCATCTCGGCGCCGGCTGTTCAGCGTCCGCGGTCCGGGACGGCGCGTGCGTGGACACGTCGATGGGCTTCACGCCGCTGGACGGCCTGGCGATGGCCACGCGCAGCGGTTCGGTGGATCCCAGCATTTTGATCCATGTGCTGCGCCACAAGGGGCTAAACGCCGACGATTTGGACCGCGTGCTGAATCATGAGTCCGGCCTGCTGGGCGTCGGCGGCGCGTCCGGCGACATGCGCCAAGTCAAAGCAGCCGCATGCGGCGGCGACGGCCGGGCGCGGCTGGCGCTGGACGTCTACGCCCACCGGCTGCGGCAAACCATCGGCGGATTTGCGGCGACGCTGGGCGGCGTTGACGCATTGGTGTTTACGGCCGGGGTCGGCGAACACGATGGGGAGATGCGTGCGGCAGCCTGCCGCGGGTTGGAGTGCCTGGGATTGCAACTGAACGCGGCGGCGAACGCGATATGCAAGCCGGATGCGGATGTGGCTACACAGGCTTCGCGGGGTCGCATCCTGCTGATCGCCACGCGCGAGGAATTGACCATCGTGCGCGAAACGGTGCGCGTGCTGAGCCAAGAACGAAGGACCGCGGTATAGACGCCGATGTATATCCCGAATGTATTCACCGTGACCGATGCGACGAAGCTGCACGATTTCATCGAGGCGAACAGCTTCGGCCTGCTCGTCTCGATGCACGGCGGCGAGCCGTTCGCCACGCACTTGCCATTTCTCCTGGAACGGGACGCCGGCCCGCACGGCCGCCTGGTCGGGCACATGGCGAGAGCCAACCCGCACTGGAATGACCTCGACGGCCGCACGGTCCTGGCCGTATTTAGCGGGCCGCATGCCTACGTCTCTCCGACGTGGTACGAGTCGGAAAACGTCGTGCCGACCTGGAACTATGTGGCCGTCCACGCTTATGGGATATGCCGGACCGTCACAGATTCCGAAGAATTGGCGGAAATCCTGAAGGCAATGGTCGCAACCTACGAGCGGTCCCTGCCAAAGCCCTGGCCGCTCGACGCCGCCGGAGACTACATTCAAAAGCAGATGAGGGCGGTGGTCGGCTTCCGAATCGAGATCGGCCGTCTGGAAGGAAAGTGGAAACTCAACCAGAATCATCCGCCGGAGCGGCGCGATAATGTGATCCGCGTCTTGGAGCAGTCGCCGGACCAGGATGCGAGAGAAATCGCCCGGCTCATGGCCGAAATGCGGGACTACGCCCCGGGATTCAAGGGGCAGCCCCGTTGAACCGCGCCGGGTCGTTTGTCGTCGTATGGTGGGAGCGCCTGTTTTCCGGCAAGGTACATCGCATGAAGTCAGCTGGGCTGCGCCTGGTCCTCGTCGGCGCCGTTTGGGCCGCAGTCAGCGCCCCAACAGGCCGCGAGGGTCCGCTCTCGGGGCCGGAGGTCTACCGTCGCACGCTTCGCGGCGTCGCCTGGGTGCATTCGTCGGACGCTGGAAAAGGGACAGGCTGGATCCTCGACCGTTCCCGCCGCCTGCTCGTCACCTGCGCCCACGTCGTGGGCGATAACAAGACAGTGAATGTCGTTTTTCCGGTCCGCGAAGCCGGCGCCGTCGTCGCCGACCGGGGCTACTACTACGAACACATGTCCGACTTGCGGGTGCGCGGGCATGTGCTGAAGTGCGATCCGGGCGCGGACCTGGCCCTGGTCCAGCTCGATTCACTGCCGGACGGCGTGGACGAATTGCCGCTCGCAGCCGACGGCGCCCGTCCCGGCGACCGCGTTCATCTCGTCGGCTGCCGCTACGACGTCGATGCATTGTGGGTGCATTCCGAGGGCGCGGTAGGCGCGCTGCGGACTCTCAAAGAAGGTTATTTCAGCGGCGGAAAGGAGCTGGGTCGGGGCGCCCACGTCATTTCCGCTGCCGTGCCCCTCAACGAGGGCGACAGCGGCGGCCCGCTCGTCAACGAACACGGCGAGGTCGTCGGCGTGGCGGCGGCCGTGGCCTGGGAGGCGCAAGGCGCCGGCCTGTTCATTGATGTCGTCGAGGTTCGCGCCTTGGCGGATATCAAAACGCCGGATTCGGCACAAACGCCGGCGCCTGGCTCCGCCGTGGGACGCGATGTGTATCGGCGCGGCGTCCATGTGCTTGCGCTGGTGCGGACCGAGGGCGACCGACGTTCATCCGCCTGGTTGTTCGACCGCACGCGCCGGCTGCTTCTGACGACGGCGGAGGCGGTCGGCAAGCGCGAAACCGTGGAGGTGATCTATCCGGCGTTCCGTGAGGACAGCGCCGTGGCCGAGGCGGCGTTCTACCGCGATGAGCCGCGGTTGCTGCATGACAAGGGTCTTCTCACACGGGGAACCGTCCTGGCGACGGACGCGCGGCGTAATCTGGCGCTGCTGGAAGTGGAATCCGTGCCGGAGTCGGCGGCTGAGGCGAAGTTCTCGCCGGAGGCGCCAGCGCCGGGTGAATCCCTGCATGTTCTCGGCAGCCCCAACCGGCTTGACGTGCTGTGGGTTTATGCCGCGGCGAGCTTGCGGCAGCGCGGCCGGGTTAACTTGGGGCTGACGATGGACGGGCCGGACCCGAACGTGCTAATCGTGCAGGCGCCGCTGGCGGACGCCGAGGGCGGGGGCCCCGTGTTCAACGATCATGGAGACCTGGTCGCCGTCGTCTCGGGCAAGACGGGCCCGCAGCAGCAGGTAGCGTTCTGCCTCAGCGCGGGTGAGGTTCGCGGCTTCCTGGATGAAAATCGTTTACGCTGGCAGCCGGAAAGCGCTGCGGCGCTGGTTCAACGCGGCGACGTGTTCCTTGAAGCCCGCCAGTATGTGCGCGCGACAGCCGACTTCAACGCCGCGTTGCACCTGGATGTGAATTTCGCGCCGGCGTTGTGCGAGCGCGGCCGGGCTGCTTATCTCCTGTACGACGACGATGCAGCAGTGCGCGATTGCAGCGCGGCCATCGCAGCGGACCCGAAGTGGTCAATCGCCTACTGCTGGAGGGCGGCCGCGCGGTGCCGCAAGGGCGACGCGCGCAGTGCCGTCGCCGATTGCGATGCGGCGCTGGCCCTGGACGAGCAAAACGCTTTGGCTCGCGCCGTCCGCGGCGAGGCCTACCGCCGACTCGGCGATTTGGACAAGGCCCTGGCCGAATGCGACGAGGCGATCTGGCTCGACCGCCAGCTTCCGGCGGCTTACCTCTATCGTGGAGAGGTCTTCGCGGATAAGGGCGAGCCGGATAAGGCGATCGCCGATTGCACGCGGGCGGTGCAGTTCGAGGAGCATCTATCGGAAGCCTACCGCATTCGCGCGGACGCCGAACGGTTCAAGAGCGATGCGGCGGCGGCGCTGACCGACTATGAGCGGGCCTTGGCGGAGTTGCCGCCCGAGGCCCATGATGCGGCCGGGCAATTGCGCGAGCGTATCGCGGCGCTCCGCAAGAAGCCGTAAGCGATGCGGCTATGTCCTTCATTTCATCTTGTGAGCGGTCGCACAGCCGCCTACAATACGGACTGACCAGTCAGTCCCACAATGCGCGGGACGCAGCGTGGCGTCAACGTATCCGGCGGGAAACTCCGTGCGAACGAAAACGGCGGCTTTGTCCGACAAAATACTGGCGGCGGCGGCTCAGCTCTTCGCCTCCCATCACTTCCACCAGGCCCGCATGGAAGACATCGCCGAGTTGGCCGAGGTCGGCAAGGGTACGCTCTATCGCTACTTCAAGGATAAAGAAGAGCTTTACATGGCCCTGCTGGAACGCGTCGCCGACCAGTGGACGGAGCGCGTGCGCACCGCGGCCGACGCGGAAGGAGCGCGGGCCAAGCTGGAGGCAGTGGTGGCGGCCGTCATCGACTTTTGCGACGAAAACCCGCATCTCATCGACCTGGTCCAGCACGCCGAGGTCATGCAGGGACCGGACGCCGAGTTGCCGTCGCAGCAGATGCGCCGCGACAACACGCGCTTGGTGGAGACCATCTTCGAGGAGGCGCGGCGCAGCGGCGAGTTTCACGTGGCCGATCCCGGCATTGCGGCGCGGCTGTTGCTGGGCGGCTTGCGGCCGATCATTCGCTGCGGCCCCAATCCGCGTCCGCCCGACCTGGCACGCCGCATCGTGGATGTGCTGCTGGATGGGGCGGCGCGGTCGACGGTTGGTTCAATGGCCCGGCGGGGATGAACGCCGACGCACAGTGAGCTGATCCGCTGGAATCAGCCGCTCCGACCTCGCCGCAGCGTCCGGCGATTCTCCCTTGCAGCCGCTTCCGCAGCCGCCGCAACCCGACGCCTTGCGGCCCCAGGTGCGCCAGGCGCGCCAGCCGAGATACGCCGAGGCGGCGACGACGATTAGCCCGACGATCAACAGCTGCCAGAGCATTTCGGCCTCAAAGCAAGCGACTGCCGATCTGATACACGACCAAGGCGGCCATGTAAGCCAGCACCGTCATGTAGGTGAACGTGAACGCCGGCCAGCGCCAGCTCCGCGTCTCGCGCCGGATCACCGCCAGCGTCGAGGCGCACTGGCAGCATAGCGCAAAAAACACCATCAGCGACAGGGCCGTCGCGGCCGTGAACACCTTGCGACCCGGATCGTCGTCCCAAGTCGCGTTTTGCATGGACCTCGCCAGCGGCGTCTCGCCGATCTTCTGCGCCTGCAGCACGTCCTTGTCGGGGTCCACCTCGCCCTCGTTGTAGATGACGCCGAGCGTGCCGACGACCACCTCGCGGGCCGGAAAGCTCGCCAGCGCCGCCATGCCGATTCGCCAGTCCCAGCCCAGCGGTCGCGCCGCCGGCTCTACCGCCTGACCCATCCATCCCAGCAGACTCCGCCGCTGCCATTCGCCGTGGACGCGGTTGGCCTCCTTCTCCTTCGCCTCGATCTCTTCATCGGACGCCTTTTGCGCTGTCAATTGTTCGGCTTCCTTTTCCAGCCGTGCCACCTGCGCGTCGTAGGCCACGCCGCTTGCGAAATCCGGCGGGAAGTAGAGCAGCGCCCACACCAGCACCATCGATGCCAGAATCAGCGTGCCGGCCCGGCGGACGAAAGCCCAGCCGCTGTCAAGCATCCGGCCCAGCATCGTGCGCAACGACGGGACCTTGTAAAGCGGCATTTCCATCACGAAGGCGGGCGTCTCGCCGCGGAGCAGCGTCCGCTTCAGCGCCAACGCAACGAGGGGAGCGGCGACAAGGCCGATGCAGTACATCGAAAACATCGCCAGGCCCGGGGTCCACCACGGGAAATTCGGCGGACTGAGAAAGGCGCCGATGAGCAGGACATAGACCGGCAGCCGTGCCGAGCAGCTCATGAGAGGGGCGACCAGAATCGTGGCCAGACGGTCGCGACGGTTTTCGATCACGCGGGCGGCCATGATTCCCGGCACCGCACACGCCACGGACGAAAGCATCGGGATAAACGACTTGCCGGAAAGGCCGCAGCGGGCCATCAGCTTGTCCATCAGGAAAGCAGCGCGGGCCATGTAGCCGCAATCTTCCAGCACCGCGATGAAACCGAAGAGAATCAATATCTGCGGAAGGAACTGCAGGACGGTTCCCACTCCTTCGATAACGCCGCCCACGAGCAGGCTGGTGAGCGGTCCGACCGGCAAAACGCTGCGCAGCCATTGGCCCAGCGCGTCCTTGCCGGCGCCGATGCCGTCCATGAGCGGCTTGGCAGCGGTGAAGATCGACTCGAAAACGAGGAACATCAGCGCCAGAAAGACCAGCGTGCCCCAGACCTTATGTGTCAGAACGCGGTCGATGCGGTCGGTCCACGTGACCACTCGCTGGGCTGGACGCTGTACACAGCCGGCCGTCGCTTCCCGAATCCAGGCGTAGCGCGTTCGCGCTTCGACGGCGAGCGGCGGACAACCGGCCGCCGTCAGCCGTTCGCGCGCGGCTTTGACCTGCTCCGCGATGGCGGGGCCCAGCTGCTCAACGAAGCGCTTTTCGGTGTAGCCGCCGACGTCAAGCAAGAGTCGCCGCACAAGA
>DATKHW010000743.1:0-3176 GCA_035546275.1 Gemmataceae bacterium | reverse complement strand
AAGTACGCATTGAAATGCGCGAACTGTCATCAAGACACGAACCTTCCGGGTGGGAACATGCCGCCCGGCAACTCCAACTGGCGCCTGCCGCATAAGGACATGCCGCTCGTGTTCCAAGGCAAGAGCCCGCGCGAGCTGGCCGATCAGCTGAAGGACGCCAAGCGGAACGGGGGCAAGACGCTAAATCAATTGGTGGAGCACGTCACGAACGACAGGCTCGTCCTGTGGGGGTGGGAGCCAGGCGACGGCCGAACTAAGCCCCCGCTTTCGCACGACGACTTCGCGAAGAAGTTCCGCGAGTGGGTAGAGAAAGGGGCGGCATCGCCCGAATAGACCAGTTCATTCGCCTCCGGCGTACAAGCCACATTTTGTTTTGAGCGATCGGACGATCAGCAGGGGCGGCGGCTGCCAATTCGCCAGTGGCCCTCAGGCGCTGCCGCCATCATTGGATCGAGTTGAGACCAGAAGCTCCCCGAGTAGGATTCGAACCTACAACAAACCGGTTAACAGCCGGTTGCTCTACCGTTGAGCTATCGGGGATTGAGCCGCCGAGCCGATCGGATCGGCCAAAGGCGTGATTCCTTATAGAGTATCTCAGCCAGCGCGGCAAGGCAAGTCGGACCGCGAGCCACGGAAAGCAGGCCGATTTCAGCATGACGGAGCGCGTCGTCGTCATCGGAGCGGGCTTGGCGGGCCTCGCCGCCGCCGCGGCCCTCGCCCCCCGGGGCTTCCAGGTCGCGCTCTTAGAATCCCGCGGCCGACTCGGCGGACGGGCCGGCTCCTTCCTCGACGCCGCCTCGGGGCAGCTCCTCGACGCCTGCCAGCACGTCAGCATGGGCTGCTGCACCAATTTCGCCCATTTCCGACGCACATTGGGCCTCGACCCGCTCTTCCAGACCCAACCGCAGCTCTTCTTCATGACGCCCGACCGCCGGGTCAGTCCCTTCGCCGCCGACCGCCTTCCCGCCCCCCTGCACCTCGCCCGCGCCTTCCTGCGCGCTCACTACCTTCGCCTGGCCGACAAGGCCCGCATCGCCTGGGGACTGGCCTGCCTCCGACTCGCCCCTCCCGACGCCGATCCGCCTTTCCGCGACTGGCTGCAACGCCACGGCCAAAACGCCCGCACCATCGACCGCTTCTGGGGCGTCGTCCTCACCAGCGCCCTCAACGAGTCCCCCGAGCGCGTCGGACTCCGCTACGCCCGCAAGGTCTTCGTGGACGGCTTCCTTCGCCATCGCCGCGGCTTTGAAGTGGAATTGCCGACCGTGCCCCTCGGCCGGCTCTACGGCGACGAACTCCGCGGCTGGCTCGACCGCCACGGCGTCCAGCTGCATCTTGGCAGGCCCGCTCGCGCGATCCATCTCAAGGACGGCCTGGTTTCCCACATCGAGCTGCGCGACGGCGAAACCATCGCCGCCGACAGGTACATCGCCGCCGTGCCCTTCGACCGCTTGCTCGATCTCCTCCCGCTGGAGGCCGTCAAGGACATCCCCGCCTTCGGCGGCCTGCACCATTTAGAGACTTCTCCCATCGCCAGCGTCCACTTCTGGTACGATCGGCCGATCACATCGCTGCCGCACGTCGTCCTCGTCGATTGCGTCGGTCAGTGGCTGTTTAACCGGGGCGAGGTCGCGCCGGGCGAGCATTATGTCCAAGTGGTGGTCAGCGCCGCCCGGCCGTTTCGCGGGCTGGGACATGAGGAAATCCGCCGGCGCATCGCGGAGGAGCTGACCCGGCTCTTTCCCGCCGCGGCCGAAGCGAAGCTGCTGCGCGGCCGCGCCGTCACCGAGCACGCCGCCACCTTTAGCGCTGTGCCGGGCGTGGATCAATGGCGACCGACGCAGGCGTCGCCGATTGCGAACCTGTTCCTGGCCGGCGATTGGACCGCGACGGGCTGGCCGGCCACGATGGAAGGGGCGGTGCGCAGCGGCTATCTCGCCGCCGAGGCGATTCTGGCGCGATGCGGCAAGCCGGAACGATTGGTGCAGCCGGATTTGTGACGCGTGGAAAACGATCGCTCCCAGGCTAGGCTACTTCAGTTCCAGCACGACGCGGAAGGTCTGGTTCGCGAAGGCGTCGTTCCGGTTGAGAGGCGGGAAACGAAACGCCGAGCGGTAATAGGACGCTCCATCCTGTGGATGGAACGACCCGCCGCGAATCGCCCGCAAGTCGCCCGTCGTCGGCCCGCGCGGGTCGGTCGCCGGCGTCGGCGTGTAGGGTCGCGGTGCGTCCAGGCACCACTCCCAGCCGTTGCCGAGCACGTCGTGCAGGCCCCAGGGATTGGGTTTCAGAAGCCCAACGGCGTGGCTTTTTTCACTGGCGTTCTTCCCGGTCCATGCGTATTCATCCAGCGGCCCGGCGTCGTCGCCGAAGAAGTAGGCGGTGTCCGTGCCGGCCCGGCAGGCGTATTCCCATTCCGCCTCGGTCGGCAGGCGATACATCCGGTTCTCCTTCCGGCTTAGCCATTCGCAGAAGGCGACGGCGTCGTTCCAGCTGACGCAGACGACGGGGTGGTCGTCGGTTTGCTCGAAGCCCGGCGTCCGCCAGGTGCATTCCGGATCGACCACGTTCGAGCCGTCCTTGTAATGCGTCGCCCCCTTGCCGTTGACCTCTGCGGCTGTCTTATGGCCTGTTTCGCGGACGAACGCTTTGAATTGTCCAACGGTCACTTCATACGCCCCCAGGTAAAACGGCCGGGAGACGGCGATCTCGTGCCGCGGCCCCTCATCGGCCAGGCGGTATTTCTCCTCCTCCGGCGAACCCATCAGGAACGTGCCGTCGGGGATGAGGTTCAGCTTCATGCCGATGCTGTTCTCCAAGTGCACCGGCACGCCGAGCCGCCCGGCGGCGCCGTCCGGGCGCTTGTCCGCCGGTTCGGTCGTCCCGGCGAGGTTCAGGATGTACACCGTGCCGTTGCCATTGGCCGTGGCCAGATGGCGTCCGTCGGGGGCGAAGGCGACGCTGAGGACGGGGCCGGGCAAGCGGATTTTGCGGATCGGCTTTGCGCCGATTAGGTCCTGGATCGTCAAGCCGTCGGGTCCGATTTCCGCCAGCGTCTTGCGGTTGGGACTTAGATCAAAAGCGCCGTAGGGCCCTCGCGTCAGGAGGTTTCCCTTGAAGTCGAAGCCAAGCGAGCCGCCGCTGCCGTCGGGGGCTACAACCGACTGGGCTTCACG
>DATKHW010000742.1:0-9036 GCA_035546275.1 Gemmataceae bacterium | reverse complement strand
GAAGCCAGTACATGGCGTTGTGTTCGTCCAGTGCCGTCCGGGCGAGGCCAATCAGTTGCCGGACCATTTCTTCAACTTGCTTCAACGTCGGCGGCCGGCTGTAATTTTCAAAAATCCCAATCCACTTGCCAGCCAGTGTGTGACACTCGCCGTGAGGAATTTCCGCTAACATACGGACGGCATCTTCTGGGAAACGAAACAGCCAGCCGCCATGCAGCTCATCGTACACGAACACTTGCTCATGACTTTCGAGTACAGACAGGTCGAGGTAGTCCGACCTGAATGTACGCCCAAGAAGGACGCTCTGAAGAGCGGCAATGGATTCAAAGCCGATTCCGCAAAGATCCGAACCATGGACCCCATCGGCAACCGCAGAAGTCGCGCCCTTGGCCGCCTCAGCCGGAGTAGTGACAAATACATTCGCTTTGGGTTGACGCACCATTACTGGCCACCAGCATTCACAGCGAACCGCCGATTCGGCGCTCCCTGTCAAACGCGACGCACTCCCGTCCGCGTCACTTCAACAACAACGGCCGCGGCCTCTCCACCCGCGCTGGCGTCCAACATCATCCCGCCTTCTGCAGCTTGGCAGCGAAAACCGACGGGTCGGCGAGGCCGAAGTTGTCCAGGTCCGTCTGTACGGTGAGCAGATGATGCGCGTATACCCGCTCGCTCAGGTCAAACGCGGGCAGGATGATGAGCGCCCCGCTTTCCTTATGTTCATAGACCCGGCCGGGTGGAGGTCGCTTGCTGGGTCGGCAGGAGAAACCCAGCGAACGCAACACCTTGTCCAGCTGACCGTACGTCACCTCAGTTCGCTTCATGACTCTTCCCCCTCCTCTTGATAGTTCGCCGGCCATTGGAGCGCCCGCATTTTCGCGATGGCGCGCCCGTTCACGGCCTGACGCTGCGGGACACGGATTCGGATGCTGCGGGCACCCTTCTTCGGATGGCGATCAACGTCGGCGCGGAAGTACTTCTGGACGGCCAGCCAGTAGGCGCGCCGACGGGACGCGTCAAACAGGATGAAAATGACCGGCATTTTCTCCCTGGACCACAGGTTATAGTCCCGAATGTCGATGTCGTAAACGAAGTCCGTTCCGCTCGCCTCCAACGTCTCCATCGCCTTGAGCTGGAAGTAGACCGAGCCCGGTTCGGCATAGCCCTCTTCGTCGAAGGTTCTCATGACCAGGTCATACCCGTAGTCGCTGCCCAGCCGGTGGGCCGTATGGCCTGCCTCAAGAATGAACCCCTCCACGTAGTGGACGCTCAGGTCCGCGATCACGTGTTGCCGGGTGCGACGCTTTCGTGGACCCAGAATTTGGCTCGGGCTCGGTTTGCTCATGTCATTCTACACGGCAGGAAGTTCGGCCGACTTCACTTCAGCAGCAACGGCCGCGGCGTCTCCACCTTCCCCGGCGCCCGCACCCCTGGCCCCGTGCCCTTCGCCCCCAGGTCCGCGTCCATCTGCGCCGCGAATTCCTGCAAGCGCTTCACCACGTCGGGGTGCTTTTCGGCCACGTCGGTCCGCTCGCCGATGTCGTCGTCGAGGTTGTAGAGCTTCGGCCGAAACGGCTCCGGCTCCTTCGGCTCCGGCTTGCCGGTCTGCTCCTTCTGCGGGGCGACCGCCAGCTTCCACGGGCCGGATCGCACCGCCTCCAGACGGTTGCCGTTGAAATAAAAGTGGGCCGGTCGCTGCGATTCCTTCGTCTTGCCGGTTAAGAGAGGCATAATATCCGCCCCGTCGATCTTGCGGTCGTCCGGTGCGGCGCCGCCGGCCACATGCACGAACGTCGGCAACAGATCGATGTTGCCGGCGACCGCGTCGCAGCTGCTTCCCGGTGCGATGTGCCCCGGCCACCAGGCGATGGTCGGCTCGCGCATGCCGCCCTCGTAGGTGCCGCCCTTGCCGCCGCGCAAGGGGCCGGCGATGCCGCCGTCCTTGCCCTGGATCAGCCACGGACCGTTGTCGCTGCTGAAGATCACCAGCGTGTTCTCCTCCAGGCGCAGCTCGCGGATCGTATCCATCACCCGGCCGAGGCTGGCGTCGGACTCCTCCACCCAGTCGCCGTACGTGCCGTTGGCCGACTTGCCCTTGAACTTGGCGCCGGGATGCAGCGGCACGTGGACCGCCGTGTGGGCCAGGTAAAGGAAGAAGGGCGAGTCCTTATGGTCCTGAATGAAGCGCACCGCCTCGTCGGTGTAGCGCTCGGTGAGGCGGTCCTGGTCGGCCGGCTTCAGCGTCTCGATCACCTTCTCGTCGCGCACCAGCGGCAACGGCGGCTTGCGTTTGTCCGTCGGCGCGTCCTCGGCGCCGTCCCATTCGCCGCCCATGTCGTTGGAATAAGGGAGACCGAAATAGTGGTCGAAGCCGTAATGGGCCGGCAGGAAATCCGGCTGGTCGCCGACGTGCCATTTGCCGACGCATAATGTCGCATAACCGCGGGCCTTGAGCAGCGAGGCGACGGTGTGTTCGTCGCGGTTGAGGCCGATCGGCGAGGCGGGCATGAGGACCTGCGGCAGCGACACGCGCTTGGCGTAGCAGCCGGTGAGGATCTGGGCGCGCGACGGCGTGCAGACCGGGGCCGCATAGAACGACGTGAGCTTCATGCCTTCCTTCGCCATGCGCTCGACGTTCGGCGTGCGGTTTTTCGTGTCGGGGTTGAACGGGCTGACGTCGCCGTAGCCCATGTCGTCCATGAGGAAGAGGACGATGTTGGGTTTCGGCGGATCGGCGGCGCGGGCGGCGAGGGCCAGGGCGGCGACGGCGAGGGTGGAGAGGACGGCGGGTTTCATGGAGTCTCCTTTGGCGAGCCGGCTTGGCGAGCCGGGGGTGTAAGCCCCCGGAGATGGATTCAGCGGCTGCACCGACCCTCCGGGGGCTTACGCCCCCGGCTCGCCGGCACGCCGCACAGAATACCGCGCGGCGCCTGCTCTTGCACAGGAAATCGCTGGCCGCGCCTTGATCGGCGCCCGGTCGTCGCGCATCATGGCAACTTGTCCCGGATGCGAGGGCTGCGCCGTGCGAGACGTTCTGACGATGATCCTGGCCGGCGGCAAGGGCACCCGCCTGGAGCCGCTCACGCGCGACCGCGCCAAGCCGGCCGTCCCCTTCGGCGGACTCTACCGCATCATCGACTTCACCCTCTCCAACTGCATCAACAGCGAGCTGCGCCGCGTCCTCGTTCTCACCCAGTACAAGGCCGCCAGCCTCGACCGCCACCTGGCCGCCGGCTGGACCTTCCTCAGCCGCGAGCTGGGCGAGTACGTCGCCGTCCTGCCGCCGCAGCAGCGCATCGACGAAAACTGGTACAAGGGCACCGCCGACGCCATCTACCAGAACATCTACAGCATCGAGAAAGCCGAACCGAAATACGTCCTCATCCTGGCCGGCGACCACATCTACAAGATGGACTACGCCGCCATGATCCAGTCGCACCTCGACCGCAACGCCGACCTCACCGTCGGCTGCATCATCGTGCCGCGCAAGGAAGCGACCGGCTTCGGCGTCATGCACGTGGACAAGGAAGATCGCGTAACGAATTTCGTGGAGAAGCCGAAAGAGCCGCCGCCCTTGCCGGACGACCCCAACAACTGCCTGGCGTCGATGGGCATTTACGTGTTCACGGCCAAGGTGATGTACGAGCTGCTGTTCCAGGACGCGGCCAAGCCGGACAGCGACCACGACTTCGGCCGGAACATCATCCCCGGCATCCTCAAGGACCATCGCGTCTTCGCTTATCGCTTCCCCGACCGCAACCGCAAGCCGCGGCCCTACTGGCGCGACGTCGGCACGCTCGACGCTTATTACGAGGCCAACATGGACCTGATCGCGGTCGACCCGGTCTTGAACCTCTATGACCGCGAGTGGCCGATCCGCACGTTTCAGCCGCAGCTGCCGCCGCCCAAGTTCGTGTTCAACGACGGTCCCTGGGAGCACGCCCGCCGCGGCGAGGCGCATGAGAGCGTGGTTTGCCAGGGCTGCATCGTCAGCGGCGGCCACGTCCGCCGCAGCATCTTGTCGCCGAATGTGCGCGTGAACAGTTTTTCCTATGTCGAAGACTCGATCCTTTTCGACGGCGTCAACGTCGGCCGGCACTGCCGGCTGCGGCGGGTGATCGTGGACAAGGAGGTGCGCATTCCGGAGAACACGACCATCGGCTATGATTTGGAATACGACCGGCGACGCGGCTTCATCGTGACGGAGCAGGGCGTCGTGGTCGTGCCGAAAGCGGAGCCGCCCGAAACCTTCCACGGCCGGCCGTGAAATCCAATGCAGAATGCAGAATGCAGAGTGCAGAGTGCAGAATAAAAGCCGGCCGCGGTCGCGCGGTTGGATTTGGTTCTTTGTGCTGCTGGTCGGGCTGGGGACGGCGGCGGTGACGCTGCCGCTGCTTTACAACCTGAGCATTCAGCTGCGGCCGGAGGAATTGGCGGCGGCCCGTGAGCGCTGGAAGGCCAAGGGGCCGCGCGATTACGATCTGCAATTCCAGGAAAAAATCACGCAAAACGGCCAGGAGACGGAATCGAACTGGTTCGTGCAGGTGCGCGACGGCAAAGTAATCTCAGCCACGCGCAACGAGCAGAAGCAGCCGATCGAGGAATGCGCGAACCTGACGGTGGAAGGCCAGTTTGCGGAGATTGAGAGGGGTTTACAGATCGATCAGGCGGCGGGGGCGCGGCGCAACTATGCCACGGCGGCGTTCGACTTGCGCGACGGCCATCCGACGCACTACGTCCGTCGGGTGCGCGGCAGCGGTGATCGGTTGGAGTGGAATGTGAATTTGTTCAAGCCGGGCGAGGGGCGCACGCCATAGACGGGACCACAGGGCGCCTGTGAAGTCAAGGACTTTGCCGCTCCGCTTCGGATTTAACCATCCACCGGCCGCGGGTCGGTCGCCTTCGTTCCGGCTGCGAGAGTCCGAACATCAATCCCGAGCAGCGCAGCCGCCTCTTGCTTCGTGCGTGTACCGTCGCGCACCAGGGTGAACAGGCGCCGCTTGATCTGGTCGAAGACCTTCTTGTGTTTCAGCTCGGCCTCGGCGCAAGTCGCCTTCATCTTCAGCACGGCCTGGGCCAGCGTCTCGCATGCCCCCGTCACGGGGTCGCACGGGGGTCGCGGCGAGCCATCGTCCGCCCGTGGCCTGACAGGCTGGACCGGCTGATAGTCCTTGCGGATCATGTAGCCCCGCACACACTGTTCCAGCTCGCGGAAGTTACCCGGCCAAGCGTAGCCGGGGCCGAGCCGCGGGTGCTTGCGGATCCAGTCGGCCGCCTCTCCGGCGAGCGCCGCCGCCTTCTCCCTGCCTACCACGCGGCGGCAGACGTGCCCGACCAAGAGTGGAAGGTCTTCGGGACGGTCGTCCAGCTGCTCGCGGAGCGATGGCGTTACGATCGTGTCGGCGCAGAGCCGGTAGTAAAAATCCTCCCGAAAGCGGCGGGCGTGCATCTCGGCGACCAGGTCGCGGTTGGTCGCGGCGACAATCTTACCGCGAAACTTTTTGTTCTTGTTCTCGCCGACGGACTGGAAGCAGCGCTCCTGCAGCACGCGCAGCAGTTTGACCTGGATGTCAGCCGTCACTTCGCCGACTTCGTCGAGGAACACCGCCCCCTGGTCGGGGCACTCTTCCAGCCTCCCGATTCGGTTACTGACCGCGCCGGCAAAGGCGCCCTTGACGTAGCCGAACAGTTCCGCCTCGATCAGCAAGGGCGGCAGCGCGGACAGGTTGACCGGGTTGAACGCCTTGACGAAGTCGGTCGCGAACGCGCCGTTCTTGAACGGGATGTACAGCGATCGGCCGATGGCCTCGGCCGCCCGTTCCTTACCCGTCCCCGACGGGCCGGTGATGAGCGTGGGGATGTCCTTCATCCGCTCGTGCAGTCCTTGCATCCAGCCAAGCAGGTCGTGCGTGACGATCGACTCCCAGACGCGGCTGCGGAGTTCGGCGATCAGCTTTGATGTGCCGATGATATTGAAGAAGATGTGGTAGAACGCCCGCCGGAATAGGAAAAAACAGGCAAAGAGGTGTTCCGGCTTGTACTTCGGGGCGCAGTCACGGTTCTTGAACCGGAACAGGTTCTCGTATTCGCGGTGGAAATCCGCCCACAGGGTTTTGACGTCCGGGGGCCGTTCGTCTTCCTCCGGGGGACAACCGACGCCCGACCCCTTGCCGTCTGCCCGCACGGCGGCGTCAATCCACCTGTCCATTCCGCGGCCATTTTCGCAGTAGAGCCGATACACCGACAGGAGTTCGTACCGGTCCCATTCTGCGTCGCTGGCGGAGGCCCCGCCTTCCAGCTGTCGGCGCAGGCGCTCCACCAGCGCACTGATTCGCCGGTCGAACTCTTCGGAGTAAACGGACTGCGGGCCCCACAACTGCGCGCCAGGACGCCAGGCAATCCCCGTCGGCACATCCCGAAGAGGCAGAGCCAGTATCTCGGCTTCCTCCTCCCTCCAACTCGGGTGGAACGGATTGGTCGTCACCAGGCCCATCGCCTTCTCGGTAAACGACCATTCGTGCGGTTTGAATAGTGCCATGTGAGTAACTCCATCTCTAGCAAGGACTGTAGCCATACCTTCAATAAACGCAAGTCGCGGCAGCAGGAATTGTGCGTGCCGTACCCAGCCACACAGCAATCCTCGCGCCAGCCGTGAGGCACAAACTGCTTATGGTAAAGGACTTGCGATGTTAATTCGCGTTGAGCGGCTTCCGTGGCACGCTCCCTGCGATAAGGGGCAGGTCAATCCGCTGTTCCTGGTCCATGGAGCCGAGCATGCCGCCTGCCGACGCCGACCTTTGCTTGCTGTCCGCCGTGGACGTGGCAGCCGCCATCCGCGCCCGGAAAGTGTCACCCATCGAGGTCTTCGAGGCCGTCGCCACGCGCATCCAGGCGCTCAACCCGCAACTCAATGCCTTCTGCACGCTTGCACTGGATCAAGCCCGCGAGGCCGCGCGCGGGGCCGAGGACGCGTTGGCCCGGAACGCCGACCTCGGTCCGCTGCACGGCGTACCGGTAGCCGTCAAAGATGACCTGCCAGTCGCCGGCCTACTGTGCACCGAAGGGTCGCGGTTGTATGCCGACCGGCGAGCGTCCCACGATGCCCTGGCCGTGGCGCGCCTGCGAGCCGCGGGCGCGATTGTGCTTGGGAAGACAAATTTGCCCGAGTTCGGCCACAAGGGCACGACGGACAACCTCCTCTTTGGTGTGAGCCGCAACCCGTGGAACTTGCAATGTACTCCCGGTGGCTCAAGCGGGGGATCGGCGGCGGCAGTGGCGGCCGGCCTGGCCTACCTTGCGCTGGGCACGGACATCGCCGGTTCGGTCCGTATCCCCGCGGCCTATTGCGGCATCGTCGGCCATAAGCCGTCCTTGGGGCGCGTCCCGCGCGTCATGCCTGGCATAACCATCAACCTGCTGGACACGACCTGGGTGATTGGCCCGATGGCCCGCACCGTGCAGGACGCCGCGCTGATGCTCCGTGTCCTCGCCGGCCCCGACGAGCGCGACCCGTTCGCGCTGCCTCACCTTGGGAAGAAGGATTTCGATTTTTCCGGTGAACTGCACGGCTTACGGATCGCCTGGTCTCCCAGCCCGACGCGCGGACCGGTGGATCCCAGCGCCGCACGGGCGGCCGAGATCGCAGTGCAGGTGCTGACTGCTCAAGGGGTGCAAGTTGAGGAGATGGGTGCGCGGCTCGATCCACCTGTGAATGCCTTACGCGCCCTCTTCAGTGCGGGGGCGGCCGGTGCATTTCGAGATGATTTTCCCCAACTGTGCGGCCAGCTTTCGCCCACCTTCGCGGAGTTCGTCAGCCAGGGGCTTACCGTGACGCTCGACCAGTGCGTGGCCGCGCAGGTTGCCGCGTCCGCATTCATCGAGCGAATGGCCGCCGTTTTCGGTCGCTATGACCTTTTGGCCACCCCCACCACAGCAGTACCGGCTTTCTCAACCGACCTCGCGTGGGGACCGGACCACGTGAACGGGCAGGCGATCGACCCTCAACTGGGCTGGTTCTTTACCTGGCCGTTTAATCTGACAGGCCACCCGGCCGTCTCCGTGCCGTGCGGCTGGAGCCAGGATGGGATGCCCTACGGGCTCCAGCTGATAGGGCGGCGCGGGGCGGACGGCCTGGTGCTGCGCGCGGCGGCCGCAATCGAAGCCGCCAGGCCGGGGCCTCACAGAAAGTTGCCGGCGTGGACTGAGCAGGCGGCGCTGGAAATGCCGCGAGGCGAAGCAGGATAACTCGCCAAAAAGACTCCGCAAAGCCATGATTCAGCGCGTGGCGCCGAATTCTTCGCACCGCCGCGCAGAAACGCCGCCGATTTCCGCTTGGTCCCCTAGAGGGGAAGTCACCCCCAGCCCCAGGCGAGACGCCCAAAGGAGACGACCCATGCGCACGACCGCGCCGCTGCTTCTCACCGCCGCTCTGCTGATTCCGGGTGCCGCACGGGCGCAGCCGCCACAACCGCTGTCGCAAGAGACGCCGCCCACTTCTCAAGCTGCGCCTCCGCTCCACAACTGGTGGGAGGACCCAATACATGGGTATCGGCCTCCGCCAACCCTTTCACCGCCTCGCGAATTCATCGAGGAGCAGGCGAAACGGTATGCGGAGCGGCAGGAGGAGTCGGCGAAACTCCTTGGCTACGTCGGCCTCGCGTGCGGGGTCCTGCTGGTCCTCGTGATAAAGGCCTTGCGCGGGCCGGGCGGCGGGAAAGACGATGCAGCGCGATGAAGCGAGCCCCCCTCAAAGCGCCGGCGCCCGACACAGAAAACACAAACGAGGTCACCGCAAACTCAATGTTCGGCGAAAGGGAGGGAAGTTGCATGGCCGACATTCCGTGTCCATACTGCGGAAGACTGAATCTCGGAGACGAGTTGCGCACCGCAGGATTCATCTGTGAGCTGTGCGGGAAAAAAATCCCTCAGGGAAATGCGGCGTCCCAACAACCTGAACCAGGAACCACGCGGAAAGTTCTCGAAGAAGCGGCAGCGGTGATACGCCCGTCCCCGGACGACGCGGCCATCCAGGCGGGG